>JANMYH010000078.1:0-10541 GCA_031381925.1 Burkholderiales bacterium
GGGCAGTGCTTGCGAATGCCGTCGAGCACCTGGGCGAACCGCGCCGGGTCGGCAGTGGGAGTGCCGTCGTCGTTGCGCACGTGCAGGTGGACGAGGGTCGCGCCCGCCTCGAACGCTTCGTGGGTGGATTCGACCTGCTCCACGGGCGTGATCGGCACCGCGGGGTTGTCCTTCTTCTTCGGCAACGAGCCGGTGATCGCGACCGTGATGATGCAGGGGCTCGCCATGGTCCCTACGCCGCGATTTCCACTTCCATCGCCGAGGCCGGCGTGCCGTCCTTCCAGGGAAGCGCCACGTCGTAGTCGCGCAGCAGGCAGTCGTCGGGCAGCGTGGCGATCGGCGCGAAGTCGCGGTGCGCGATGTACTCGGGGCGCTTGAAGCGGCGGATGTGGTTGGAAACCGCGCAGAGGCTCAGGTACACGCTCACCCGGTTCCACGGCGACAGGTTCGACGTCGACGCGTGCACCAGGCAGCCGTGAAACACGATCATCGAGCCGGCGGGTCCCTTGGGCGCGACGATCCCGCCCTGGGCGACGAGCTGCGTGATGGCCTGGGAGTCGATCGTCCAGAGCGGATAGCTGGTGGTGCTGGTGTCGTGCCCGGCGGGAAGCGCGCCTTGCTTGTGGCTGCCGGGGATGAACATCAGCGGCCCGTTGAACTCGTTCACTTCGTCGAGGAAGATCGCTACGTTCATCGCGCGCGCCGCGGGCATGAGGTCGTCGTTCATCCAGGTGCCGTAGTCCTGGTGCCACTGCCAGACATCGCCGCTGAAAGCCATCTTGCCGTTGATCTTGAACTGGTGCATGTACAGGTCTTCGCCGAGGATCTGCCGCACCGGCCCGACCATCCGGGGGTGGCGTGCGAGACGCGCGAACGGCTTGCTGTAGAGGTGCGCCGCGAAATTGGTGCGCACGGCATCGCTGTCCTTCTCGCGCACGTTTTCCGGCCGGCGCTGGGCGTAGAGCCGCGGCACCTCGTCGGTGAGCACGCGAATCTCGTCGGCGGTGAAGAGACTCGGGAAGAAGAGGTAACCGTCGCGGTCGAACTGCTTCAGTTGCTCAGGCGTGAGTTTCATCGCTATCGCTCCTTTCGAATCGACGGGTCTTCAGATTCTATTCTGCCCCTTTTTCCGCGCGATCGAGCATGTCGGGGTCGAGGACCGCCTTCAGCACGGTCTCGGGCTTCGCCCCGCGGCTGCGGGTTGCGAACCAGAGGACTGCGCCCTTGCGAACCGACACATCACCGGCCCCGCCGCCGAGAAGCCGCGCGGCGACCTCGCCCAGCGTCGGCTGGTGGCCGACGATCACCGCATTCCCCGCGTCGGGCCATCCGGCTACCTCGAGGAGCGAGCGCGCACCGGCGCTGGTCGAGACGCCTTCCGCGACGTCAAAGGGCAGCTCGAGGGCCGCCACGGTCTCCAGGGCCCGTTCTGCAGGGCTGGACACGATCCGCCACTCGCCCTCGAGCCGCGGCTTGAGCCAGCGCGCCATGCGCTCGGCCTGCTTGCGGCCCTTCTTGGTGAGCCGGCGAGCTGAGTCGCCCTGCGGGTTGTCGTCCTCTGCTTCCGCGTGGCGCCACAGGATCAATTCCATGGAAACGCTCCTTTCATTCGGGTCCCGGTTCGGGAACGGCACGGTGACCCCGTGTCGTCAGCGCGATGCCCGCCAGGATGAGCGCGATGCCGACGATGTGGAATGCGTAGATGCGCTCGTCGAGGAAGAGCCACGCGAGCAGCGCGCCGAAGGCGGGCATGAGATGCACGAAGATGCCGGCCACGGTGGGCCCGACCTCGGACACGCCGCGGTTCCAGAAGACGTAACCCACGAACGACGGGAAGATGCCGACGTAGAGCATGGCGGCGACCGTGGCCGGCGTGAACTCGGCGCGCCCGTCCATGAAGAACATCTCGAACAGCATCAACGGGAAAAGCAGCAGGATGCCGACCGTGCCGCAGCATGCAAGCAACGCGAGGCCGGGGAGCTCCGCGGGCTTCAGGCGCAGGAACACGGTGTACGCCGCCCAGAAGACCATGCCGAAGAGCACGATCAGGTCGCCCCTGTTCAGCTCGAGGTGCGCGAGCACCGCGGGATCGCCGCGCGAGATGATCGCGAGGATTCCCGCAGCCGAGATGCCCACGCCCAGCGCCTGCATGCGCGTGACGGTCTCGCGGTAGATCAGCCACCCCAGCAGGATGATCATGATCGGGATCGAGCTGTTGAGGATCACGCCGTTGGTCGCGGTGGTGTACTGCAGGCCCACGTAGGCGAAGGCGTTGTGCAGCCCTGTCCCCCAGAAGCCCAGCCACGCGATCACCTTCCAGTTGCGGCGCACCACCGGCCAGTGGTCGCGGATCTGCGGCCACGCGAACGGCATCATGACCGCCACGGCGACGACCCAGCGGATGAACGTGAGCGTGAGGGGCGTGACATGGCCCACGATCGCCCGGCCGATCACCCAGTTGAGCGACCAGAAGAGCGACGTGAGGCTGAGCAGGAGGTACGGCGACGGGTGGAACGTCGAGAAACGGCGGGGCATCGAGGGTAATTATACTGTCGCATGAGCGAGAACCTGCCCGCACCCGAAGAGCCGCGGCTCGAGCGGCCGTCCGCGTGGGCGCCGCTGCGCATTCCCACGTTTCGCATGCTGTGGCTGGTATGGCTCGCCTCCAACGCGTGCATGTGGATGAATGACGTCGCGGCGGCGTGGCAGATGACCACCCTCACCTCGTCGCCGACGCTGATCGCCCTGGTGCAGACCGCCTCGTCGCTGCCGGTCTTCCTGCTCGGGCTGCCGAGCGGCGCGCTTGCCGACATCGTCGACCGGCGCCGTTACTTCATGATCACCCAGTTCTGGATCGCGACCACCGCCGCGGTCCTGTTCGCCGTGGCGCTGCTTGGCCACCTCACGGCACCCTTGCTGCTGATCCTCGTCTTCGCCAACGGCATCGGGCTCGCGATGCGCTGGCCGGTCTACGCCGCGATCCTTCCGGAGGTGGTGCCGCGCCCCATGCTCGGAGAGGCGCTCGCGCTGAATGCGGTCGCGGTCAACACCTCGCGCGTGGTCGGCCCGCTGCTCGCAGGCGTCGTGATTTCGACCGCCGGCACCGAATACGTGTTCGCGCTCAATTTCATCGTGTCGGTGGTGGCGGGTATCGTGCTCTTCAACTGGAAGCGCGAGTCCAAGCCCTCGGTGCTGCCGGGCGAGCGTTTCATCGGGGCGATGCGCCTCGGGTTCCAGTACGTGCGCGAATCGACCGGCATGAAGAACGCGCTGGTGCGCATCGCGGCGTTCTTCGTGCACTCGACCGCGGTTTTCGCGCTGCTGCCGCTGGTGGCGAAGCGCTTCGGCAGCGACGGTGCCCGGACCTACACGCTGCTGCTTGCGGCGATGGGCGTCGGCGCCGTTCTCCTCGCGACGCAGCTGCCGCGCCTCAGGGTTCGCTGGAACCGCGACCACATCGCCAGCGTGGGCTCGCTGGTGACGGGGCTGGCAATCGTGGTTCTCGGGATCGCCCCCAACGCGTGGATCGCGACGATCGCCATGTTCGTCGCCGGCGCCGCGTGGATCCTGGTGGCCAATTCGGTCACGATCGCAGCGCAGCTGGCACTGCCCGACTGGATTCGCGCGCGCGGCATGTCGATCTACCAGATGGCGATCATGGGGTCGACGGCGCTCGGGGCGTACGTCTGGGGCAAGCTCGCCGAGCTGACCAGCGTGCCGACGAGCCTGCTGGCGGGAGGGGCAAGCATGGTCGTGGTGGCGCTCCTCACGCGGGGACGCACCATCGAGGGCACCGCCGACCTCACGCCGACGCACCCGTTCGACGAGCCGGTCCCGGCGCTGCCGATCGAGCTTTCCGACGGCCCGGTGATGGTCACGATCGAGTACCTGGTCGAGCCGTCGCGCCGCACGGAGTTCGAGGCGATCATGGCGGAGAGCCGCAGCGCGAGGATGCGGGCCGGCGCCGTGTCGTGGGGGCTCTTCGAGGACATCGAGCGGCCGGCGCGCTTCGTCGAGTACTTCGCCTGCGACAGCTGGGCCGATTACCTCAGGCGCTTCGACCGCTTCACCGCCGCGGACGAGCAGCTGCACCAGCGCCGGCACGCCTTCCACATCGCCGAATCGCCGCCGCGCATCTCGCGCTTCATCGCACGCCACCCGCCGGCGAGGTAAGAAAACCGGGGACAGACCACGGTTTCCCGTCTGGAGGAATGCCGTGGCGGGATCCCTCCCTGCGCGGCCTTCCGGGTACACCTCGCGCCGCCCGTTGCTGCAGCGCGTGCTCGATTCCCTCGACGAATGCCCGGCTCCCGAGTGCGAAGCCGCCATTCACCGCAGCGCGAATCTCCTCGAGATCGGCGATCGCTAGCCCGTCGCAGAACAGTTCGCGGTACCGGGTTGCACGCTCGCCCTGGCTTGTACCCAACGCTTCGTACTGATGATGCGGGACAAGAAAGAGCGATGGCGCCCCGCCCGCATTTGCCAGGTAGCTTGACCACGGGTACTCCCAGGGATCCGCCACCATTCCAGCGCGCACCGGGTTGAGCTCGATATATCGTTGGCAGCGAAACAGGTATCCCTCGGAATCGACAATGCTCGAGCGAAAGCGCCCCTCCCACAGCGAGCCCGTGCGCAGGTGCGTGCGATTGTAGTGCTGCACATAACGCTGCCCGAGATGCTTCATCAGGTGCGAAGGGCCATCAGCGCGCTGTGGCGTCAGCAGCAAGTGCACGTGATTGGTCATCAGAACGTAGGCGTGGACGGCGCATTCGAACCTCGGGCCGAGCTCGTGGAGCAAGCCCAAATAGAGTTCGTAGTCGGCCACGTCAACGAAGCAACTTGAGCGGTTATTGCCGCGCTGAATCAGGTGAATTGGGTGGCCAGCAATTCTCAGACGGGCACGGCGGGGCATACGAGGGTTCCTTGTCCATTCTCGTGCTAACGCACGGAGGGCAAGGCCGGTTACAGGAGGACCCGGGAAAGAACCGGGACAGACCACGGTTTTCCGCCAGGCAGAAAAACGTGGTCTGTCCCCGGTTTCAGGTCACCGCGCGAATCGTCTGCAGGGGTGGCGAGCTCACCGCCTTGCGAGTGCCGAGGAGGCCGGCGATGGCGACCCCGAGGCCGCCAACGAGGATGCCCGTGAGGGGCAGCATCCAGTGGAAGTCGTAGGGCACTCCGAGCACCTTGTCGGCCAGCACCATGGCGAGGCCCACGGCGCCCGCCGCGGCGACGGTGCCCGCGAGCAGCCCGATGGCGAGGAATTCCGACAGCTGGAGGATGGTGAGCTGGCGCCGGCTGGCACCGAGCGTTCGCAGGATCGCGCCTTCGAAGACGCGCTCGTCCTGGGTCGAGCTGATCGCGGCGAAGAGCACCACCAGCCCCGCGGCGATGGCGAACAGGAACACGAACTCCACCGCGCGCGAGACCTGGTCGGTGATCCGCTGGAACTGCGCCATGAGCGCGGTCAGGTCGATCACGCTCACGTTCGGAAACGCCTGCACCAACCCGCTCACTACGTCGTCGCGCCCCCCCGGCAGGTGGAAGCTGGTGATCCAGCTCGCGGGGTACGACTGCAGCAGGTGCGGGGTCGCGATCACGAAGAAGTTCGGCTTGAACGAGTCCCAATCGACCTTACGCAGGCTGGTCACCCTGGCGCTGAAGCGTGATCCGGCCACGTCGAACGTGAGGGCGTCGCCCGGCTTGATGCCGAGCGACGTGGCGATGCCCTCCTCGATCGAGAACTCGTCCTCCTTCGTGCCCGCTGCCCAGAAGCGGCCCGCAACGATCTTGTTGTCCATGCGGATCGTGTCACCCCAGGACAGGTTGAACTCGCGCTCGGCCAGGCGACGCGCGCGCGCGTCGGCGTAATCCTTCGGCGCGAGGTCGCGCCCCCCGATGGCAACCAGGCGCCCGCGCACCATCGGGTAAAGGTCCGGGGCGAAAAGCTTCAATCCGTCGAAGTAGCGCTTCACCTCGGGCAGCTGGTCGCCCTGGATGTTGATCGCGAAGCGGTTGGGCATGTCCGGCGGCATCGACTGCTGCCACTTGGTGATGAGCTCGGTGCGCACCAGCGTGAGCATCAGCATCGCCATGATCCCCAGCCCGAGCGCCATGATCTGCACGAGGCTCGCGCCGGTGCGCCGTCCCAGGTTGGCCAGGCCGTAGCGCCAGGGCCCCGACGCCACGCCCCGCAGCCGAGACACCAGGCGGATCATCGCGTAGCCGGCAACCGCCGCCACCGCGAGCGCCGCGGCGAATCCGCCGAGCGCCATCGCGCCCAGCTTCAAGTCGCCCGCCTGCCACACGATGAGGCCGGAGAGCGCGGCGAGTCCCAGCGCGAAAGCGGCCGCCGAGAGCGGTTCCGCGGGCGCGAGGTCGCGGCGCAGCACCCGCAGGGTGGAGGCGCTGCGCAGCCGGATGAGCGGCGGCAGGGTAAAGCCGAGCAGCAGCACGAACCCGATCACCGCGCCGCGCAATGCCGGGATGGGGCCCGGCAGCGGAAGCACCATGGTGAAGAACGCCGCGAGCCATTGGGCGAGCACGGCCTGGGCGCCGTAGCCCACGAGGCTGCCGAGCGCGCAGCCGACGATTCCCAGGGCCACGAATTGCCAGGCGTGGATGCCGAAGATGTCGGCCTGCGTCGCCCCGAGGCAGCGCATCATCGCCGCGGCGTCGATCTGGCGCTGCGAGAAGCGCCGCGCGGCAAGCGCGACCGCGACCGAGGCGAGCACCACCGAAAGGAGCGAGGCGAGGCCGAGGAAGCGCTGGGCCCGCTCGAGCGCGGTGCGCACCTCGCTTCTCGCGTCACGCACACCCTCGACACGCTGCCCGCGTGCAAGGCGGGCATTGACCTGCGCACGGAAATTCAGCACCGCGTCGGGCTCGCCACTCACCAGCAGGCGATGGGTCACGCGGCTGCCGACCTGGATGAGCCCGGTCGCGGCGAGGTCCGCATCGTTCATCAACACGCGCGGCGCGATGCCGAAATAATCGAGCACGCTGTCGGGCTCGCGCGTGATGATGGCGGCAACCGCGAGGGACGCGCGCCCCACGCTCAGGGAGTCGCCCACCTTGAGCTTCAGGCGCGTGGCAAGCGCCGAGCCGATCCACGCCGTTCCCGGCGCGGGGCCTCCCTCGACCGGGCGCTCGGTGCCACTCACGGGATCGGCAACGCGAATGCGGCCGCGCAACGGAAATCCGGTCGATGCCGCCTTGATCTCCGCAAGGCTCACCGCGCCGCCCGCGGCCACCATGCTGGGGAAGGTGCGCGTCTGCGCGATCGCCAGGTTCTGCTCACGCGCGGCGTCCACGAACGTGGGCGGAATCGGCTGGTCGGCGATCACCACCAGGTCGCCGCCCAAGAGCTCGTTGGCCTGCGCGTCGAGCGCTGCCTGGACGCGGTCGGCGAAGAATCCCACGGTGGTGACACTCGCCACCGCGATCACCAGCGCCAGCAGCAACACCCGCAGCTCTCCCGCCGCCCAATTCCTGCGCAGCATCCTGGCGGCCAGCGGCAGCGTGTTCACTCCATCAATCCTCGTGGGTGATTTCGGCGGCTGCGATGTGGATGCGGCGATCGCAGCGCTTCGCCAGCTCGGCGTCGTGGGTGACCAACACCAGCGTCGTGCCGCGCTCGCGGTTCATCTCGAAGAGCAGCTCGATGATGTGCTCGCCGGTGGTGGAATCGAGGTTGCCGGTGGGCTCGTCGGCGAAGAGGAGCCGGGGCTCCGTCACGAAGGCCCGTGCAACCGCCACGCGCTGCTGCTCGCCGCCCGAGAGCTGGCGCGGGTAGTGGCCGAGGCGCTCGGCGAGGCCCACGCGCCCGAGCACCGTGCGCGCGCGCGCCGCGGCGTCGGCCCCGCGCGCGAGTTCCAGCGGCAGCATCACGTTTTCAAGCGCAGTCAGCGCCGGCAGCAGCTGGAACGACTGGAACACGAATCCGACCATCTGGCCGCGCAGGCGCGCCCGCCCGTCCTCGTCGAGGGCGAACAGGTCCTCGGTGCCGATCCACACGCGCCCCGAGGTGGGAACGTCGAGACCGGCGAGCAGTCCGAGAAGGGTGGACTTACCCGATCCCGACGCCCCGAGGATCGCCACCGCCTCGCCCGCGCGCACCTCGAAGCTCGCGTCCTTCACGATGGTGAGCACATGATCGGGGGTCGTCACTTGTTTGGTGAGCCGCTCCGCCCTCACAATGCTGGAGAGCCCGCCCGGCCGGGCGCCGCCACCTCGATCCTCTTTCTCCTTCAGTGAATCCATTGCGTCTTCTTCTCCCGATGTCTCGCGCGCTGCTCGCCTGCGTTGCCCTGGCCTGCTGCCTGCCCGCGGCGGCCGCGGCCCGCACCGTGCTGGTGTTCGGCGATAGCCTCTCGGCGGCGTACGGCCTCGCCTCGGACCAGGGGTGGGTCCACCTCCTCGGCACGCGTGCCGGGCGGCCCGGGCTCGGCTGGCGGATCGTGAACGCGAGCGTTTCGGGCGAGACCACCGCGGGGGGATTGCGCCGCCTGCCCGAGGACCTGAAGCGCCACCAGCCCGCCATCGTGGTGATCGCGCTCGGCGCCAACGACGCGTTGCGCGGCCAGCCCATCGCCGGCATCCGCGACAACCTCGAGAAGATGGTCCGCCTGGCGCGGAACGCACGCGCCGAACCCGTGCTCGTGGGCCTGATGATTCCCCCGAATTATGGCATCGATTACGCGGCCCAGTTCCAGGGACTCTATCCGGCGCTCGCGGCGAAGCTGCGCCTCGCGCTGGTCCCATTCCTGCTCGAGGGGATCGCTGACAAGCCCGAGTTCTTCCAGGCCGACCAGCTGCACCCTTCGGCTGCCGCGCAGCCGATCATCCTCGACACCGTCTGGAAGACGCTCGAGCCGTTGCTTCGCAAGCGGGCGTCGTGACCGAGCTGCCTTTCCTGCGCGAGCGGCCCGACGCCAAGGTCGCCACGCCCCTGCCTTACTGGGAGATGCGCACCTTCGACGACGTGCTCGACGCGCGCTCGCCGGCCGAATTCGCCGAGGACCACCTGCCGGACGCGCTCAGCGTGCCGGTGCTCGACGACGCCGAGCGCGCGCTCGTGGGCACGATCTACAAGCAGCAATCCGCCTTCGAGGCCAAGCGCGCCGGCGCCCCGCTCGCGGCGCGCAACATCGCCGCGCACATCGAGGCGCAGTTCGCTACCCGCCCCCGCAACTGGAAGCCGCTGGTGTACTGCTGGCGCGGCGGCGGGCGCTCGGGCGCGCTGGTGCACGTGCTGCGCCAGGTGGGCTGGGACGCGCGCCGCCTCGAGGGCGGCTACAAGGCGTTTCGCCGGCAGGTGGTGGCCGACATCGTGAAGCTGCCCGCGCGGCTGCGGCTTCACATCGTCTGCGGCGCGACCGGATCGGGCAAGAGCCGGCTGCTCGAAGCCCTCGTGGAGGCCGGCGCCCAGGTCCTCGACCTGGAGGTGCTCGCCGCCCACCGCGGCTCGGTGCTGGGAGACCTGCCGGATGCGCCGCAGCCCTCGCAGAAGCGCTTCGAGACGCTGCTCTGGACGGCGCTGTCGCAGTTCGATCCGGCGCGGCCGGTCTACGTCGAGAGCGAGAGCAAGAAGGTGGGCAACCTGCGCGTGCCCGACGCACTCATCGACAAGATGCGCGCGGCGCGCTGCTTCAGGCTCGAGGCCGACGAGGCCAAGCGCGTAGCCCTGCTGCTCGACGACTACGCGCATTTCGTTGCCGATCCCGCGGCGCTCGCCGCGAAGCTCGACCTCCTGCGCGACCTCCACGGCCAGGAGCGAATCGAGCAATGGCGCTCACATCTCGAGGCGGGCCGCTGGGAGCCGCTGGTGAGCGACCTGCTCGCGAGCCACTACGACCCAGCCTACCGCCGCTCCCTCACGCGCAACTACCGCGACGCCGCGACCGCCACCCCGGTAGAAGTCCGCGACATCTCCGCAGAGGGCTTCCTCGCGCTAGCGCGAACCCTCGCCCGGGACCACGGTTAGGCCCGGCAGAGGCCAATCGGGTAAACTTCGCGGCAAATCTCGCAGCCCCTTTCGAAAGATTCCCGCAGACGCGGACCGTGGCAGAACGCCCCCACAAGATCGGCAAATACACCATCCTGTCCGAGCTCGGACAGGGGGCGTCGGCCGACGTCTATCTCGCCGAGGATCCCTTCAACGACCGCAAGGTCGCGGTGAAGCTCGCCAAGCGCGACCTCGAGATGGGCGAAGACGAGGCCAAGCGCTTCGAGAGGCTGTTCCTCAACGAGGCGTCCCTCGCCGGCAAGCTGAACCACCCGAATATCGTCGGTGTGTTCGATGCGGTCGTCGAAGGCGACCAGCGCTACCTGGTGATGGAGTACGTGCCGGGCGGCTCGCTCAAGAAGTACTGCACCGAGACCAACCTGCTGCCGGTGCGCCAGGCCGTGCTGGTGATCTTCAAGATGTGCCGGGCGCTCGACTATGCCTTCCAGAACGGCGTGATCCACCGCGACATCAAGCCGGCGAACATCCTGCTGTCCGACCGCGACGACATCAAGATCAGCGACTTCGGCACCGC
>JANMYH010000101.1:0-19537 GCA_031381925.1 Burkholderiales bacterium
GCGCGCCGTCAGCGCTTTCAAAATGCTTTGCGGCGTATCGCGCACTACCTTGGCGCCGCAGCCGCGACAATATAATTCGGCAGCGCGCGCGTACAGCAGCTTGAAGTGGTCATTCAGTTCCGTCATGGTGCCGACGGTGGAGCGCGAGGTGCGCACCGGATTGGTCTGGTCGATGGCGATCGCCGGGGGAATGCCCTCGATCGAGTCGACCTGCGGCTTGTCCATCCGGTCGAGGAACTGGCGCGCGTACGGAGAGAACGTCTCGACATAGCGCCGCTGGCCTTCGGCGTAGAGCGTGTCGAACACCAGCGACGACTTGCCCGAGCCCGAGGGCCCCGTCACCACCACCAGCTCTCCCGTGGGGATGTCGACGTCGAGGTTCTTGAGGTTGTTCTGGCGCGCGCCGCGGATGCGGATCGCTTCGCCGGCTTCGTCGTTCAATGCGGCGGCGTCGCCCGCGGGGGCGGAGGAGAGGTCGTTCATGGGGACTCGGGGCAGCAACGCCCCTCGCGGGGCGCTGGAAACGGAAAAAAAGCAGCCTCTATTCTAGGCGCCTTCGAAATGAAAATGGGGCCGGGCATTTCGGCCCGACCCCACCCATGCTGCCCCTTATTTAGGACTTATTCCGCCCTATTTCAAGCGGCAATTTCCTGAGCCTGCGCCTGCGGTAGCGCCGCGATGAACTCGTAGGCTGGCTCCGTGAGGAAGTCCATGAACGCGTCGTCGGCAACCAGGCGGTCGAGCAGCCAGGCAGCTTCGTCGAACCGCGCGCCGAACGCCCCTGGACTGCCCGCTGCCTTTTTCAGCTCCTCCCCCAGAATCTCGCGGAACATCTCGAGGGTGATCTTGCGACCGTCGTCCAGCACGCCCTTCGGGCTGCGGATCCACTGCCAGATCTGCGAGCGCGAGATCTCGGCGGTGGCCGCGTCTTCCATCAGATGGTTGATCGGCACGCAGCCGTTGCCTCCGAGCCAAGAACCGACGTACCCCAGTGCGATGGCAACGTTGGTGCGCAGGCCGGCCTCGGTGATCGGGCCTTCCGGGGCGAAGGCGAGGAGCTCCTTCGCCTTCACGCACACGTCTTCGCGCTTGCGCTCGAGCTGGTTGGCGCCCGGCATGATCCGGTCGAACACCGCCTTGGCCACCGGGACCAGGCCCGGGTGCGCGACCCAGGTGCCGTCGAAGCCGTCGTTGGCCTCGCGCTCCTTGTCCGCGACGACCTTGGCCATCGCCGCTTCGTTCGCCGCGGCGTCGTTCTTGATCGGGATCTGGGCGGCCATGCCGCCCATGGCGTGGGCGTTGCGGCGGTGGCAGGTCTTCACCAGCAGCTGGCAGTAGGCACGCAGGAAGGGGCTGGTCATCGTGACCTTCGCGCGGTCCGCCAGCACGAAGTCGTGCTTACGCAGCTTCTTGATGCAGCTGAAGATGTAGTCCCAGCGGCCGCAGTTCAGGCCCGCCGAGTGGTCGCGCAGCTCGTACAGGATCTCGTCCATCTCGAAGGCCGCGGGCAGGGTCTCGATCAGTACCGTCGCCTTGATGGTGCCGCGCGGCAGGTTCATGCGCGCCTCCGCCTCGTTGAAGACGTGGTCCCAGAGGCGTGCCTCGAGGTGGCTCTCGATCTTCGGCAGGTAGAAGTACGGCGCGCTGCCGGCGGCCACGAGGCGCTCGGCATTGTGGAAGAAGTAAAGGCCGAAGTCGAAGAGCGAGGCCGAGACCGGGTCGCCGTCGATCAGCACGTGGCGCTCGAGCATGTGCCAGCCGCGCGGCCGCACGATCAGGGTCGCGGTCTTCTCGTTCAGCTGGTAGCACTTGCCCTCGGGGCTCTTGAATCCGATGGTGCGGTCGACCGCCTGGCGCAGGTTGATCTGGCCGCGGATCATGTTGTCCCAGGTCGGCGTGCTCGAGTCCTCGAAGTCCGCCATGAACGTCGACGCGCCGGAATTGAGCGCATTGATGATCATCTTGCGCTCCACCGGCCCGGTGATCTCCACGCGGCGATCCTGCAGGTCGGCGGGAACGGGGGCCACGGTCCATGCGCTCTCGCGGATCGAACGCGTCTCCGGCAGGAACCCGAAGGTCTCGCCCCCGTCGAGCCTCACCTGGCGATCGGCGCGCGCATTCATCAGGTCGCGGCGGCGCTGCTCGTACTTGCGGTGCAGGTGTGCGACGAAGCCCAGCGCGTGCGGCGTGAGGATGCGATCGTAGAGGTTCGGCTGGAACGGCGCGATCTGGATGCCGGGAATGTGGAAGTTTTCGCGTTTCATGGTGTCTTTCGGGTCAGTCGGCCGCGGCCGCTTGCTCTGGGCGGATCGGCGTGGCCTGCGTGAAGAACTGCTCGTCCTCGGTGGAGCCGTGGAGCGCCGTGGTGGACGACTTGCCCGCTTGAATGACCTGTGTCACGTCGTCGAAGTAGCCAGTGCCGACCTCGCGCTGGTGCTTGACGGCGGTAAAGCCGCGCTCGGCGGCGGCGAACTCCTTCTGCTGCAGCTCGACGAAGGCGCTCATGTTGTTGCGCGCGTAGTTGTAGGCGAGGTCGAACATGCCGTAGTTGAGGGCGTGGAAGCCGGCGAGCGTGATGAACTGGAACTTGTAGCCCATGGCGCCCAGCTCGCGCTGGAACCTGGCGATGGTCGCGTCGTCGAGGTTCTTCTTCCAGTTGAACGACGGCGAGCAGTTGTAGGCGAGCATCTTGCCCGGGTGGACCCTCTGCACGCCCTCGGCGAAGCGGCGGGCGAAGTCGAGGTCGGGAGTGCCGGTCTCGCACCAGACGAGGTCGGCGTAGGCGGCGTACGCGACGCCGCGCGACAGCGCCTGGTCGAAGCCCTTGCGCGTCTTGTAGAAGCCTTCCGCGGTGCGCTCACCGGTGAGGAACGGCTTGTCGTTCTCGTCGACGTCGGAGGTGATGAGGTCGGCCGCCTCGGCATCGGTGCGCGCCAGGAGGATGGTGGGCACGCCCATCACGTCGGCGGCGAGCCGGGCGGCGGCGAGCTTCTGCACCGCTTCCTGGGTGGGGACCAGCACCTTGCCGCCCATGTGGCCGCATTTCTTCACGCTCGCGAGCTGGTCCTCGAAGTGCACACCCGCGGCGCCCGCATCGATCATCGCCTTCATCAGTTCGAAGGCGTTCAGCACGCCGCCGAAGCCGGCCTCGGCATCGGCCACGATCGGCGCGAACCAGTCGATGTCGGTCTTGCCTTCGGCGTGGTCGATCTGGTCACAGCGCGTGAGCGCGTTGTTGATCCGCTTCACGACCGTGGGAACGCTGGTCGTCGCATAGAGTGACTGGTCGGGGTACATCGAGAGGCTGTCGTTGGCGTCGGCCGCCACCTGCCAGCCCGAAAGGTAGATCGCGGGCACGCCGGCGCGCACCTGCTGCATCGCCTGGTTGCCGGTCATGGCTCCCAGCGAATTCACGAAGGGCCGCTCGTGCATGAGCTTCCACAGCTTCTCGGCGCCCTTCCGCGCGAGGGTGTGCTCGATCGTCATGCTGCCGCGCAGCCGGTAGACATCCTCGGCGCCGAACCCGCGCTTCACCCCCGCCCAGCGGGGGTTCTCGGACCAGTCCTTCTTGATTCGCGCGACTTCCAGCTCTCGGGTGCTCATTGTTGCTCTCCAGGTTGGGCATCATGGGAAGGGCTTCACTAGCTCCGATCCGTATCTGACCAAATCCGTTCCTCTTGGGGGAATCGCTATTGCGGCAAGCCAGCCTTCGCGAATTGCGAAGGCTGGCTTGCGCCTGGGAGAGGGCCGGCGTGAGAGGGCCTGGGAGAAGCGCTCCCTCTCCCTGGGGCGCCCAGGGAGAGGCACGTGGCGTGGGAGAGGGTCGGGGAGAGGGTGTTGTTACTAAGTGAGAGAGCGAGATGGAACGAGGTGGTCGACCAGCTGCCGGGCCGGGGCCGGCAGCGAGGCGTACTGGCGCACGCAGACGAACATCCGGCGCCGCGCCCACGGGTCGGTCAGGGCGACCAGCCGCAACCCCATCGGCTTGGAGAACGCCCTGGCCGCTGCTTCCGGCAGCACACCGATGCCCAGCCCCGCCTGGATCATCCGCGCCACCACGTCGAAGCTCTTGACCTGCACGCGCAGCCGCAGGGGCTTGCCCGCCTGGCTCGCCTGGGCGAGCAGGATCTGCGAGATCACGGTGTTGCTCTCGAGGCCCACGAAGTCGTAATCCAGGAGCTTGGCGAAGGCGAGCGCGCGCGCCCGCAACGGGTGCTTCCGAGGCACTACCGCGCAAAGCGTGTCGGTGCGGTAGTCGTAGAGCTCGAGGCCCGGTGCCTCCGCGCCCTCCATCACGATGCCGACGTCGGCGGAGCCGCTGCGCACCGCTTCGACGATCGCCCCGCTGCGCTCCTCGCCCATCGTCACCTTGATCGCGGGATGCGCGGCCGCGAACGTGGCGAGGTCTTCGGGTAGGTACTGCGCAAGGGCCGACGCGTTCGCCTGGATGCGAACCATTCCCTTCGCGCCCTTGGAATAGTCGGCAATCTCGGCGCGCATCTCGTCCACCTTTCCCATCATCTGGCGGGCGTGGAAGAGGAGCGCGTTGCCGGCGGGCGTAAGAGAGACGCCGCGGGCGTTTCGATGCAGGAGTTGTACGCCCAACTGGTCCTCGAGCTGGGTCACGCGACGGCTCGCGGCGGCGAGCGCGATGTGGCTCGCGGCGGCCGCCTTGGTGATGCTCAGGGTCTCGGCGATGCGGATGAAAAGCGCGAGGGAAGCGAGGTCGGGACGCATGGTGCGAATCTTACGAGAGAAAGCGCAACGGGGAGATGGCGCCCGCGTGGTCGCGCGCGATGGGCAAGGGCTCGCCCGAGAGTTGGGATGCGAGAAGCTCGGCGCCGAGCGGCGCCCAGAGCAGCCCGCGCGAGCCCAGGCCTGTGGCCACGTGTATCCCCTCGATCGCGGTGGCGCCGAAGATCGGCATGCGGTCGGGGACCGTGGTCCGGAATCCCGTCCAGCCGAGGAGTTGCTCGGCATCCACGCCCGCGGTGAAGCCCGGCAGCATCGCCTCGGCGCGCTCGAGGTTCTCGCAGTGGTCGGCGATGCGCACCGCAGGGTCGGCGTCATCGTGGTGGTAGGTCGCGCCCATGCAGAATCCGCCCTCGAGGAGCGGGGCCACGTAACCGCTCCCGCTCACGATCGTGTCGAGCGAGCGCCGGGGATCGGGCGGCAGGTAGGTCACTTGCCCGCGGACGGCGCTGATCGTGAGGCGCGCCTGCGGGAGCAGCCGCCGGGCGTCGACAGCGTTCGCCACCACGAGCGTCGCGGCTTCGGCGATGACGCGCCCGTCGCGATCGAGCGCCCGCCAGTCGGCCCCTTCGCGCTCCAGCCGTTCCACCGTCCGCCCAGTGGTGCGGCGCACGCGCGCACCTGCCCTCGACAGGCTTGCCACCGCGAGGCTGTCGAGGGAAACGAGCGCGCCTTCGGGAAACCACCAACCCGGGCCGCGTACCTCGCGTCCCGCAATGGCGCGCGCGCGGTCCGCGTCGACGTACTCGAGGAACTCCGCGGGGTAGCCGTGGGAGCGCGCAATCACCTCGAAGCGTGCCGCCTCATCGTCATCGCCGGCCAGTTGCAGCACGCCGGGCCGCTCGTACTGGAGGTGGAAGCCGTCGTGCTGCAGCGCCCGGTAGTGCTGCAGGGCGTAGAGGAACGCGCTGCGCGAGACCTGGGCGTTGACGGCGTCGCGCAGGTTGGCGATCGGGCGCACCAGCCCGACGGCGGCAACGCTTCGCGTAGCGCGTGCGTCGATCAGCTCCACGTCCCAGTCGCGCGCGGCGAGGCGCTCGGCGGCGAGGATGCCCGCGAGCCCCGCGCCCACGACTACGGCGCGGCGCTGTGGGCCGGCGGGCTCGGCTCCGTCCGCGCGCCGGCCGGCCAGCATCTCCCGTTTGGTTCCAAACCCCGGCATCTTCTCGACGCTGAAGCCGGCGCCGGTGAGGGCCGTGCGAACTCCACCAGCCACGGTCCAGGTCGCCAGCGTCGCTCCAGGGGCCGCCAGCCGCGCGAGCTCGCGCACCACCTCGGGTGACCAGATCTCCGGGTTGCGCGCCGGCGTGAAACCATCGAGGAAGAATGCGTCGGCGCGCGCCACCAGTTGCGGGAGAAGCTCGCGCGCCTCGCCGAGCAGGAGGGTGAGCACCACGTTGCCTGCGTCGAAATTCAGCCGATGGAATCCGTGGATCGGCGGGGGCCAGAGAGCCACAAGCGCGCGCGCAAGCGCCCCCAGTCCTTCGATCGGCGCGAGGGCGGCGGCGAGGTCGCCGCGCGCGAACGGGCGCCGCTCGATGCTCACGAAATGAAGCCGGCGCGGCCGCGCGGGATCCGCGCGCCATGCGCCCCACGCTGCGAGGAAATTGATGCCGAGGCCGAAGCCGGTCTCCAGGATGGTGAAGCGATCGCGTCCCTGCCATCGCGCCGGCAAGCCGTTGCCGCTGAGGAAGACATGGCGCGATTGCGCGACGGCACCGTGTACCGAGTGGTAGAGGTCCCGGTGCTCGGTCGAATACGGCGTACCGTCGGTGGCGCGTTCGAGGGGGGCGGTGGGGAGGGTCACCATGCCCGATGTTGAACGAAAAACGGGTGTCAGAGACTGTTTCGTCCGTCCGAAATTGTCTCTGACACCCGTTTTTTCCCCTTCCGCCCTTCGACGCCGGCTGCTTCCCTGCGCCCCCAAAGGAGTTAAAGGCGCCCCGGTCGAATGTCGATCAGCCGGACAGCCTGCGTCGGGTACGGAACCTCAAAAAAGAACCTGCGAAAGCCGGCCACGGTAATCGGCCACGAGCTGCGGATGGTCGGCCGCCATCTCGAAGACTTCGAGCATGCGAACGCGCCCCACATCCTCTCCGAAGGTGCGGTCGCGGCGCACGATTTCAAGCAGGTGGTCGAGGGCGGCCGGGTACTCGCGCCGGGCGATGTGCCAATCGGCAAGGTCGAGGCGCGCCTGCAGGTCCGCGCCATTGACTTCGAGCCGCCGCTCGAGCTCGCTCGACGGCGGCAGCGTCGCGGCGATCTCCGCGGCCTCCAGCCGGGAGCGCACCAGGGCATAGTTCGACTGGTCGCGCGCACGCTCGGAGAGCACCGAGAAATGCGATCGCGCGCTCTCCGTGTCGCCGCGCTCCAGGAGGATTGCGGCCAGGTCGAGGCGCGCGCCGTCGCAGGACGGGTCGAGCGCGATGGCATTGCGCAGGGCTTCCTCGGCGATCGCACCGCGGCCCTGCACCATTGCTTCGCGCGCGCAGCGGTGCTCGAGCTCGGCGGGATTGGGGATGAGGCGATCGAGGAATGCGCGCACGAAAGGCTCGGGCTGCGCGCCCATGAACTGCGCCACCGCGTTGCCGTCGACGAAGACGACCGCGTAGGGGACCGACTTGAGGTTGAACGACTCGACCAGCTCGGGATTGGTGTCGGAATTCACATTGACGAGCCGGAACCGCCCACCGTACTCGCGCTCGAGACGCTCGAGCATCGGCCCCAGGGAACGGCACGGTCCACACCACGGCGCCCAGAAGTCCACCAGCACCGGGACATCCAGCGAGGCTTCGATCACGTCGCGTTCGAACGTTGAGAGAGTGGTGTCGATCATTTTTGGGTGGGGTATCCGTCATCGATACGATTCCCCCCCGAAATCGAAGTTCAACGCGCGGCGGCAACTCGCGGCTTGCACGAACGCCTGTGGGTTATGGCCGCCCATCGGTCGCGTAGGAGCGGGCCTATAACAGTTGGGGAATAATGGGGCCCGACTCCATTTCTTCCGTCCGCACCATGCCCCTCGTCCTCGACTTGCCGCCGGGCCTCACCGGCACCGCAGAGTTGGTGGTCGGCGAGCAGCACACCGCTCCGCGAATCGGCAGCGGCCGCATCCGCGTGCTGGCGACCCCGGTGATGATCAATCTCATCGAGGCGGCGGCGCTGGCCGCGGTGGAGCACTCGCTGCCCGAGAACCACCAGAGCCTGGGCACCCACCTCGACGTGACCCACGTCGCCGCCACCCCGGTGGGGATGCGCGTTCGTGCCACCGCCGAGGTCCTGCGCGTCGAGGGACGGACGATCTACTTCCGCGTCCGCGCCGAGGACGAGCGCGAGCTGATCGGCGAGGGCACCCACGAGCGCGTGGTGGTGAACCTGGAGCGCTTCGACAAGCGCGTCCAGGACAAGCTCACTTCCTCTCGAGGAGCTTGAGGGCCTGGTAGAGGATGGGATCGCCGGGCCCGCCCTGGGGCGCGGCGAGATCGACGGATACGGACGGGCGCAGCGACTCGCGCGGCGTGCCATCGGCGTGGAAGGCCCGCTCGGCGGGAAAGCGGACCGCAATCCCGCTATGGGGCAGGCGCACCTCGCTCACGATGCCGCGCAAGCCCGCCATCGGCGTGCCGACCAACCGCGCCTTCGCGGCCGACTGGATTCCGGCGGCAAGTGCCTCGCCATCGCCCGCGGTCCAGCGGTCGACGAGCACCACGATTGGCGCGGTGTAAGCCCAGTCGCGCGCGACGACGGTGTCGATGGCGCGCGGCTGCCCCCGGCGGCTGCGCTGTTGCCACGGCATTTCGGAGGAAACGAAGCGCGAAATGATCGCGCGCAGCATTTCCTGGGGCGCGGGCCCCGCCACCTCCCGCAGGTCGAGAATCAGCGCTCGGGTGTCCCTCAGGGAGCTGAGGGCTAACTCGAACTGGGCTCCCATGCGTGGGTCGCCGAGCGCGCCCTTGATGCGGAGGTAGCCGAGGTCGCGCTCCACGCCAACACGCCGGGCGAGAAGCAGGGGGCCATTCGTGGTGGCGGCCTCGCCGCGCTCGATGTCGAGTGTCCGTGCGCCCGTGGCCTCGCGCACTTCGAGACGCAGGGTTCCGACGCGCGGACCGGCGAGCGCCTGGCGCAGGGCCCCGTCGCGAGCCGCGCCGCCGGCACGCACGGCTCGCTCGACGGGGATGCCCGCGATCTTCGTGATCACGTGGCCGGGTCGCAGTCCTGCCACATCCGCGTTGCCGTAGGTGCGCACCGCCTCGACCACCGCCATGCCATCGCGCCAGCCCGCCCAGATGTCGGTATCAGCCGGCACCCGGCGTGCGGACTCGGGCGTGCGCTCGGACAGGCTCACGTGGTCGTCGTGCAACTCATCCAACGCGCCTTCAAGGGCCGATACGAAAGCCGAGCTGGAGCTCGCACGCAGCGCGCGCGGGCGCCAACGATCGCGCGCGCGCCGCCACAGGGGCCGCCCGCGCTCGAAGTACGCGTACCGTTCGTCGATCGATTTCCACAGGACGTCGAAGTCCTCGCCGTATTGCCGCGCGGTCAGGGGAGCATCCTCGGCCGCCGCGGGCGCGGCCCACAGCAGGGCCGCCAGGAGGAGCGCGACAGCCCTCATCTACGCGCGCTGCGCAGCACGGCGGTCGATCTCTCCCAGCCGGTCCTGGAGCACGTCGTCGGTGGCGAAGCCCGAGGTCACGAGATAGAGCTGCGGCCCGTAGGCGACCCCCAACGTGGGAAAGCCGTTCACGCCCAGGGACTGGGCAGTGGCGAAATCGCGCTTCGTCGCCTCGCGCATCGCCTCGGACTCGATCATCGCGCCGAATGCGGCGCGATCGTAGCCGCTCTCGACCGCGATGTCGGTGAGCACCTCCGCGCGGGTCACGTCGCGCGCGTCGCGATAGAACGCCGCCTGCACGGCGTGCATCATTCCGAGTGCCTTCGCGGGGTCGAGGCTGCGTGCGGTGACCACCGCGCGGCACGGCGGCTCGGTGTCATAGACGAAGCCATCGCGGTCGAGCACCGCGGGCGCGAACGGCAGGCCGCTCGCCTCGGCCACGTGGCTCCAATGCCCGCGCAGCATCTCCTTGAACTCCGTGCTCATCGCTTGCCGGTTGAAGGGCCTCAAGCCTCCCATGACCAGGTCCACGTGCGCGCCGGGATTGCGCGCGAGGAGCCTGGCGAGCTCGGGCCCGAAACCGTAGCACCAGGAGCAGAGGGGGTCTGCGACGTAGACGAGGCGCATCAGGCCGCGATGGAGCGGCCGAGGGAGAGCGCGACGACGCGGTTACGGCCGCGCTCCTTCGCGAGCTGCAGCGCGGAGCCCGCGCGATCCAGCAGCTCGTCGATGCTTTCCGGTCCTTCGTCCAGGCGCGCTGCGACGCCGATGCTCACGGTGAGCGGGAAGCGCTCGTCGCCGACGGTGATCTCGGCCCCGGCGACCGAGCGCCGGATCCGGCCCGCGACCACTACCGCGCCCGGTCCCGGCACCTCGGGGAGCAGGACCACGAACTCCTCGCCGCCGTAGCGCACCAGCATGTCCTCCTTGCGCAGCGCCGAGCGGACCACTTCGGCCAGGCGTTGGAGCACCTCGTCGCCGACGCGGTTGCCGTGCTTGTCGTTGATGACGCGGAAATGATCGATGTCGACCATCACCACCGAAAGGGGCTGGCCGGCGCGGCGCGCGCGTGCCATCTCGCGCTCGGCGATCTCGTGGAAGGTGCGGCGGTTGTACGCGCCGGTGAGCGGGTCCATGGTCGCCAGCCGCTGGGCCTCACCTTCGGCGCGCTCCTTGTGAAGGAGGAGGAAGGCGAGGGTGGCCGCGATGCCCGCGGCAAATGCCGCCATCGCGAGGCCCGCCGTGAAGCCCGCGGGGCGCAGCACTGTCTCGACCGCATCGGCCACGAACGCAGCGCCAATGCCGCGCATCACCAGGACCACGCCGGCGATTGCAAAGCTCGCGACCAGCATGCCCTGCGCCCGGGAGCCCGGCGTTCCCTGAAGCTGCCAGGCGATCACGGTGGCGCCCAGGAAGAGCAAGCCCAGGACCACGCCGCCGAAGAGCGCTGCCCCGGCGGGATCAGTGGCCAGCAGCTGGATCGGAACGGCGACCGCGGCGATCACCGCGGTGTGAACCCACGTCGGCAGCTGGCGGCGGGCGAAGGAGACGAGGGCCGAGGCCTGGAGGGTGACGGAGAGGGCGATCAGCCCCATGCCGACCGCCAGCGCACCCGATTGGGGCTCGGAGCTCCCGCCGAGCAGCCCAAAAGCCAGCGCTCGCACGAGGAGGGCGTAAGCCCATTGGCCGAGGCCGTCCTTGCGGCGGCTGGCGCTCATCCAGAGGGCCCCGGCGAGGACCAGGTCCGCCAGGGCCATCATCAGGAGAAGCGATCGGAGGTCGACCATGCCGCGACATTATGCCCGGGCGCAGCGGCATGCAATGAAACAGTTCACATGCAGGAGTTGCCGTGGAACCCGTCACTTCGCGCTGTCGAATCCTCAGCGATTCGCGACAACTCCGCGCGCGATCATCTCGGCGAACCGCGCGGGCGGGAGGAAGCCGCGCCCCCACTTCTCGTCGAACTCGGCCGAGACCTTCGCGGCCGCGATGTCCTCGGGCTTGCGGCCCTCGTCGAGGAGCTTCCGGACCCGTGCGGTGACGGTCGCGAGCATGTCGCGATAGGCCTTGAGCTCGGCCTTGTCCGAGAGCGGCCCGTGGCCGGGAATGATCCGGGTCCTGTCCGAGGCGAGCGCCAGGATCCGGTCGCACGCCGCGATCACGCCTTCGGGCGAGCCCCCGCTGGCCGTATCGATGAAGGGATAGAGGCCATTGAAGTAGATGTCGCCCATGTGGATGACGTCGCCCTTCACGAAGTGGACGATCGCATCGCCGTCGGTATGGGCGCGCGGTGCGTGGATCACGCGCATCTCGTCGCCGTTGAGGTGGAACGTGATCGCGCTGGGGAAGGTCACGATCGGCAATGCCGCCTTTGGCGAGGCGGGCTCGCGCATGCGCAGGAACTCGATGAACTGCTCGGAGCTCATGCGCTTGCGGACGTTTTCGTGGGCCACGATGATCGCGCCCGCACGGCCCAGGTTCTCGTTGCCGCCGGTGTGGTCGGAATGCCAATGCGTGTTGACCACGAAGCGCACCGGCTTCGGGGTGAGCTTCGCGATCGCCGCGAGGATCTTGTCGGTGAGCGGCGCGAACTGGTCATCGATCAGGAAGACCGCGTCCTCGCCGATCGACAGGCCCAGGTTTCCCCCGGCGCCGCTCATCATGTAAGTGGTGTCGCCGAGCTTCGTGGTGGTGATCTCGACTTTGGAGAAGTCCTGCGCGGGGGAGCCCAGGGGAGCAAGCAGGAGCGTGGCCGCCACGACGAGCCGGAGATTCATGACTTTTCCTTCCGCGAGGCGATCCGTTGGTCGATGCGCGTCTCGAGCACCGTGAGGGGCAGGGCGCCATCGTCGAGCCCGGCGTTGTGGAACGCCCGCAGGGCGATGCCGGAGCCAGCGGCGAGCAGCCGCGCGGCCACCGCGACGCGCAGTGCCGGCATCATTCCACCTTGCCGATCTTCTTCACGACTTCGGCGAGCTTCCTCGCGTCGTTGTCCCAGAAGGTGCGGAACTGCGGTTGGTCGAGGTATTGCACCGGCGTTTCAACCTTGGCGAGCGAGGCTTTGAAGTTGGCGTCCTCGACGGCGAAACGCGCCGCCTCGCGCAGCCGCGCGATGACCGGCTCGGGCGTGCCCGCCGGCACGAAGAGCCCGGTCCACTGCGAGAACTGCGCGTCGAACCCGAGCTCCTTCAGCGTCGGCACGTCGGGCAGCGCCGGGTGGCGCGCGTCTCCCCACGTGGCGATCACGCGAACCTTGCCCCCCTTGAGATGGCCCATGACCGTCGAGGGGCCGGTGGAGAGCGCCTCGACCTGGCCGCCGAGCAACGCCACCACCGCGGGACCCGCGCCGGTGAAGGGCACGTGCAGCATCTTCGCGCCCGCAACGCCCGAGAGCATCTCCATCGGCACGTGCATCGTGCCGTAATTGCCCGACGATCCGTACGGAATGGTTCCCGGGGCCTTGCGCGCCGCTTCGACCAGCTCGCGCACGCTCTTGTAGGGCCCGTCGGCGCGCACCGCGAGCACCGTGGGATCGGCGGTGAAACGCGCGATCGGCACGAGCTGGCTCAGCTGGAACATCGGGTCGCGCCCGAGCACCTTGTCGGCTTCCGGAATGATCGAGATCGAGGAAAGCGCGAGCAGGACGGTGTAGCCGTCGGCCTTCGCGCGCGCGACGTACTGCATGCCGACGCCGCCGCCAGCGCCGGCCTTGTTCTCGACCACCATCGGTTGCTGCAGGAAGCGCCCCATCGCCTCGGCAACGGGCCGGGCGGTAATGTCGGCGACGCCCCCGGGCGGGAACGGCACCACCATCGTGACCGCACGGTTGGGATAGTCGGGCTGCGCGTGGGCGGCAAGCGCGAGCAGGGCCGCGGCGAGCGCGAGAAGCGGGCGTTTCATCGTTTACCTTTCGGTTTGGATTCGAGGCATTGCAGGCCCCCGGGACCGAACACCTCGCGGTCGTTGGAGCGAATGCGAATGGCGTAGGGGAAGGCGCTCTTCGGGCGCGGATTGGGCACGATGCGCACCGTGCCCCCGCCCGAGACCTTGATGGTGTCGGATCCTTCGGGCGCGCCGCATTGATACGCCGGTTCGCCGCGGATGCGCACGCTGAGCGTCACGACCGACTCGGGCCGGCCTCCCGGATTGCAATCGAGGTTGAAGCAGCATTGGCGTTGCCCGGGCTTGAGCGTGTGCCGGAAGCCCCGGCCCTCGCGCAGCTTCTCGACCGCCATCTCCTGCTCGACCTGGATGTCGCGATCGGCCAGCTGGTTGTGGACGCAGTAGCCGTGGACGGGTGCAGCCGCTGTGGCCGCGCCCAGCAGCAAGCCGCCCGCGAAGCAACGCGCCCAGCGGCTGGGGAATGGCTCAGACAGAGTTCTTGACCCGGTACATGGCCTCATCGGCCGATTCCATGAGTGAAGCCGGATCGCGCGCATGGTCGGGGTAGAGGCTCACGCCCACGCTCGCGCCGCAATTGACCTCGGTGCCCTTGTACTCGAAGGGCGTGCCGAAGGCGGCGCGGACGCGCTCGCCGATGATGCCGGGCGTGTCGGGCCGCACGTCGGTCTCGAGCAACACCACGAACTCGTCGCCACCCAACCGCGCCACCGTATCGACTTCGCGTACGCAGGCGCGGATCCGCGCGGCGGCCTGGCGCAGGACCTGGTCGCCGGCGGAATGCCCGAGCGTGTCGTTCACCTTCTTGAACCGGTCGAGATCGATGAAGAGGAGTGCCAGGCGGTCGCCGCTGCGGTTCACGCGCAGGATGGCGTGCTCGAGCCGCGCCTGCAGCGAGTTGCGGTTGGGCAGCCCCGTGAGCGCGTCGAGGACCGCGGCCTGGCGCAGCTGCTCGTCGGCGTCCACGCGCGCGGTCACATCCTCGGCGAGGGACAGGATCGAGGCGAGCCGGCCGTCCTCGTCGAAAAACGCCGAGTTGTACCACTGGCACCAGAGGGTTCGCCCGTCCTTGGTCACGTTGCGCGCGAGCATGCGATTGCGGCGCGAGCGTCCCTCGGACAGCTCGCGGGTAAGCGAGCGCACGGTCTCGTGCGATTCGGGATGGACCAGGCCGAGCTCGCCCGCCACCTTGCCGAGCACCTCGTCGGCAGTCCAGCCGAAGATCGCTTCGGCCTGCGCCGACCAGCGCTTCACCTGGGCATCGGACGACCACTCGACCACCGCGAGCGGCGTGTTCTCGATATGGGTGGCGAGCTCCTGCAGCGCGCGCCCGAGCGCGTCGTGGGTGAGCTTCAGCTCGTTGACCTCGAGCGCGCACGAGAAATAGCCCAGGACCCGGCCCCCGGCATCGCGATGCGGGCGCAGGTTGACCGAGAGCCAGCGCGAGGAGCCGTCGGCGTTCACCGCCTGGCGCTCGTAGTGGACGTCCTCCCCCGCGAGGGCGCGGCGGGTCCAGCCGGCGAACTCTTCATAGGTGCCCTCCCCGTAGATCTCGGGAAGGGACTTGCCGAGCAGCTCATCGGGTTTCGCACCCAGCCAGTCGGCGAGGGCGCGCGAGGCGTAGCGAATGCGCTCCGACGAATCGACATAGGAAATGAGTCCGCCGACCGCCGCGCTGAACGCAGCGAAGAACGCCTCCGACGACGCGAAGCCGTCGATGGGGGCCACGGGCTGCGCGGGGCTCGAGGGCTCGCTCACGGGCTTTAGCTCGTTCGAGCCGGGGCCGGCTGGGCGGGGGTGGAGAGCTCGAGGTCCTGCGCGATCGACGGCGCGGGGAAATGGAAGCGGACCGGCCCGTCCGGCTCGGCGTGCAGGAACTGGTGCACGAAGGGGTCGGCCGACCGCATCATCTCGTCGGTGGGGCCGTGTCCCAGGATCACTCCTTCGCCCAGGATGTAAAGGTAGTCGGCGAGGCGGACCGCCTCGTGGACATCGTAGGTCACCACCACGGAGGTCACCCCGAGCGCATCGTTCAGGGTGCGGATCAGGTCGCACACCACGTTGAGGGTGATCGGATCGAGGCCGGCGAACGGCTCGTCGTAGATGATGAGCGGGGGATCGAGGGCGATCGCGCGGGCGAGCGCCACGCGGCGCGCCATCCCGCCCGAGAGTTCCCCGGGCATGAGTGCATGGGCGCCGCGCAGGCCCACCGCGTGCAGCTTCATGAGCACCAGGTCGTGGATGACCGCTTCGGGCAGGCGGGTGTGCTCGCGGATCGGATACGCCACGTTCTCGAAGACCGTGAGGTCGGTGAAGAGGCCCCCTTTCTGGAACATCACGCCCATCTGCCGGCGCATCGTGTAGAGCTCGGCGGGCTTGAGGTCGTGCACGTTCCAGCCGCAGACCTTGATGGTGCCGCGCTGCGGGGCGAGCAGCCCGCCCATCAGTTGCAGCAGCGTGGTCTTGCCCGACCCGCTGGTACCGAGGATCGCAATCACCTTGCCGCGCGGGATGTCGAGGTCGACGCCGCGCAGGATCGGCCGCCGGCCGTACCCGAAATGCAGGTTGCGGACCTCGACCAGGTTGTCGGGTAAATTCATGGAGGACCATTATCGCATCGCCCCGCTCCCCTGTTCCCGGAGATGCGGCGGTGTCACCGTCGTGCCTGCGGCCCCGTCAGGGTTTCCCCGGTCTCACCCGGCGAGAAAGGGATGTCCTCAGGTTTTCTGACACGAGATCGGCATCCGGCGCCACCATGCGCCTGGACTCCTCGCGGGCGTAGGCAAACGCCGCGGTGGCCGCGGGGATGCGCGCGATGAATACGTCGGTGCGGTTGTCGAGCGTCCCGGTCGTGCGCGTGTAGAACGGCAGGAACGTGGTGCCGCTGCTGCCGAGGCCCATGTAGTCGCCGAGGAAATGCGCGCCGCCCGCCTGGGGGGCGGTCGAGAGGTCGAACGGGCGGGCCACGCGCGTCTCGGCCCAGCTCACCCCGTCCACGGAACGCGCGAGCCAGTAGTCGGCGAGCAGCGTTGCGGGGCTCGCCGTGTCGGAGCGCAGGTCGTAGTAGGTGACCCCGACGGTGCCGTCGGCGCGCACGTGCACCTGCGGAGTGAAGGCGGCGACACCGGCATCGGGGCTGACCCGGGTGGGCTCGGACCAGGTGAGGCCGCCGTCCGCGGAGCGCGAGATCACGATCGCGTCGCGCACGCCACCGAAGCGCGCGTCCTGCCAGACGACATACAAGGTGCCGCCCGGCGCCACCGCCATCTGCGGAATGATCGAGCCGTCGCGGATCGCCTGCCCGGTGGTGGGGTCGCGCGCGCCAAGCGGCGTGAGGGCCGCGACGCGGATTGGTGCGGACCACGTGGCGCCGCGGTCGGTGGAGCGGATCACCATCAGGTTGCCCTGCGTCTGGTTCACGGTGTTGTCGAGCTGCGCGAACAGGTTCACCAGCGTCCCGTCGGGCAGCACGCGCACCAGGTTGCCGATCGTCTGGGATTGCGGGCCCGGCGCGTAGATGGCGCGGGCCGCCTCCCAGGTCACGCCGCTGTCGGCGGTGCGCGAGAAGTACGTGGGCCCGCTCCCGGTCGCGCTCAGCCGGTCCCACACCAGGTAGGCGAAGCGGGCGTCGTTGGGATCCGCGGTGATCGATTCCTTATCGTTGAAGAACGCGTTCGTGTCCTGGAAGACGTTGATGGGATTGGTCCAGGTACGCCCGCCGTCGGTCGTGCGCGACACCAGGATGGCGTTGATCGAGCCCGCGGTAAAGCTTCCTCCGCGGGTCGCGAGCGCCGCCTGGTACGCGATGCCGCCGGGGCCGAATGTCACCCAGGGGTCGGTTGCGCGCTCGAAGTCACCGCCGTTCTGCGCATTGCCGCCGGAACACTCCGAGAAGGGCACCAGGACGCGCGTCCAGCTCGCGCCGCCGTCGAACGACACGCCCGTTGCAAGCCCGCGCGCCGAGCCGTTGGACCAGCGGTCCTGCTGCCACACGCCGACGAGGTGGTTGGAATCGAGGGGATCGACGGCCAGGTACGGCTCGACCTCCGCGCCGACGTACACGGTGCCGTTGGCCCCGCCGCAACTCGCCGGGAAGGGTGACAGGCCCGAGACCGCAACCTCGCCCGCGCTGGGGGGCGGCGGTGGCGGCGGCGGCGCGGGTGCCGAACCGCCACCGCCTCCGGAGCAGGCACAGAGAAGGAGCAATACGGCGAGGGGGCGCACGGGAATCATGGTAGGCATTACACCAATTTACCGTGTTACGGAATCTTCTCCCCGCGGGGCGTGGGCGAGTAGACTCGCGCTTTCCAAAAAAAATGCGCTGAGGGAGGCCGAATGAACCTGATCGAGCGTGCCAAGAACATCGTCCTGAGCCCGAAAACCGAATGGGATGCGATCGCCGCGGATCCCACGCCGACTCCGAAGCTGATCACCGGCTACGTGCTGCCGCTCGCGGCGGTCGCGGCGGTCGCGGCCTCCATCGGGATGGTGTTCATCGGCCATGGCATGGGGCCCCTGGGCACAGTCCGCATGCCCGTGATGACGGGCCTGGTGATGTTGGTCTTCCAGCTCGTGATGGCGGTGGCGATGGTCTTCCTGCTGGGCTTCATCATCGACGCGCTCGCGCCCAGCTTCGGCGGCCAGAAGAACATGGCCCAGGCGGTGAAGGTCGCTGCGTACGCGTACACGCCCGTTTGGATCGTCGGCATCCTGTCGATCATCCCGGCCCTCGGGCTGCTGGGCATCCTCGCCGCGCTCTACGCGATCTACCTCGTGTACCTCGGCTTGCCGCGCCTCATGAAGAGCCCGCCGGAGAAGTCCGTGGCGTACACCGCCGTGGTGATCGTGGCGGGAATCGTGCTCGGCCTCGTCCTGGCTGCGGTTGGCGGATTGCTCACCGCTCCCGCAATGATGGCTTCCCACCTGGGATCCGCCCCCAGCGTCATCTACGACAAGGACAGCCCGAGGGCCAAGCTCGACGATTTCGGCAGGAAGATGGAAGCGGCGGGCAAGCGCATGGAGGAGGCGCAGAAGAGCGGCGACCCGAAGCGCCAGATGGAGGCCGCGATGGCCACTCTCGGCACCGCGATCTCCGGCGGCAAGGGGGTCGAGCCGGTGCAGCTCGACCTGCTCACGCCGTTCGTCCCCGAGAAGTTCGCGGGCCTGCCGCGCACCTCGATGCGCTCGGACCGCACCGGCGTTGCGGGATTGATGGCGGCCAAGGTCGCCGGCGACTATGGCGACGACACCGGCAAGCGCGTGAAGCTCGAGGTGGTGGACACGGGCGGGGCGGCGGGGCTCACTGGCCTCGCGGCGTGGGCCATGATCGGCGCGTCGGAATCCGAGAACGACCAGCGCATCGAGCGCATGCGCCGCGAAGGCAACCGCATGGTGCGCGAGGAGTCGTCCAAGCGCGGCGGCAGCAACGCCTACTCGGTGATCCTCGCCGATCGCTTCGTGGTGAGCGCCGAGGGACAGGGCGTCGACCTGAATGCGCTCAAGTCGGCGGTGGGCACGCTCGACCTCGGCAAGATCGAGTCGCTGAAGTAATTTCTCCCTCTCCCACGGGCGCCCAGGGAGTGGAGTGTGGCGTGGGAGAGGGTCACCTCAGCCTTTCACGCACACCACCTGGCGTAGCGTGTGTACGACATCCACGAGGTCCGCCTGGTTGGCCATGACCTCCTCGATCGGCTTGTAGGCCGCGGGGATTTCGTCGACCACGCCCGCATCCTTGCGGCACTCGACGCCTTGGGTCTGCCGCTCGACATCGGCGGCGGAGAAGCGGCGCCGCGCCTCGGTGCGGCTCATCAACCGCCCGGCCCCGTGCGCGCAGGAGCACAGCGACTCCGGATTGCCCTTGCCGCGAACGATGAACGAGCACGCACCCATGCTGCCCGGGATGATGCCGAGCTCGCCCACGCCGGCGCGGATCGCGCCTTTCCGGGTGACCAGCAGGTTTTCCCCGAAATGCGTCTCGCGCGCCACGTAGTTGTGGTGGCAGGAGATCGCTTCGCCCACGATCCGGAAGGCCGGCACGTACGGCTCGATGGCCTTCAGCACCGCGCGCATCATCTCGCGGCGATTCGCGGTGGCGTAGTCCTGGGCCCAGCCGACGGCCTCCACGTATTCGTCGAACGCGGCAGAGCCCTCGGCGAACCACGCCAGGTCGCGGTCGGGCAGGCGTGTGTCGCTTTTCTCCATCTCGCGCCGCGCGCGCTCGATGAAGTAGCGCCCGAGCACGTTGCCGATCCCGCGCGAGCCCGAATGCAGCAT
>JANMYH010000102.1:0-2859 GCA_031381925.1 Burkholderiales bacterium
TTGGTGCTGGAAGCGCAGCGCTCGCCCGGCCGCAGGTAGTCGTCGTTCATCGCGACGCACATCGAGCAGCCCGATTGCCGCCACTCGAAGCCGGCTTCCATGAACACGCGATCGAGCCCTTCGGCCTCGGCCTGGGCGCGCACGGCGGTGGAGCCGGGAACGACCATCGCGCGCACGCCATCCGCGACATGCCGGCCTTTGGCGACCCGGGCGGCGTCGCGCAAATCCTCGATCCGGCCGTTGGTGCAGGAGCCGATGAACGCGCGATCGATGCGAACCTCGTCCAGCGCCGCGCCGGGAGCGAGGCCCATGTACGCGAGCGCGCGCTCCATGCCGCGGCGCCGCGTGGAGTCCGGCTCGAGCGCCGGATCGGGCACCGGGGCGCCGATCGGGACCGATTGGTCGGGGCTCGTGCCCCAAGTCACCATCGGCTCGATGTCGCGGGCGTCGAGAACGACTTCCCGGGCGAATCCCGCATCGGCGTCGGTTCGCAGATCGCGCCAGCTCGAGATCGCCTCGTCCCACAGCGCGCCACGTGGTGCACGCGGCTTGTCCGCGAGGTAATCGAAGACCTTTTCGTCGGGGGCGACGAGCGCCCCGCGAGCCGCCGCCTCGACCGTCATGTTGCACACGGTCATGCGGCCTTCGACGCTCAGCGCCTCGATCGCGGAACCCGCGTACTCGATCACGCAACCCGAGCCGCCATCGGCGCCGATCAGTCGAATCACCGCCATGATGAGATCCTTCGCCGTGACGCCGGGAGCCAGCGCGCCATTCACCGTCACGCGCATCGGCTTCATGCGCCGGTAGACGAGGGTCTGCGTGGCGAGCAGGTGCTCGATTTCCGAAGTACCGATGCCGAAGCTGAGCGCCCCGAGCCCGCCATACGTGGTCGTGTGGCTGTCGCCCGCGCCGATCACCATGCCCGGGAGGATGAACCCCTGCTCGGGCGCGACCACGTGCTCGATGCCCTGGCGTTTGTCGAGCACGTCGAAGAGCTCGATGCCGAAGTTGCGGCAATTCTCGCCGAGGCGGCGGACCTGCTGCGCCTTTGCCGCATCCGGAATCGCGAGGGTGCGCACGGGCGTCGTGGGATTCACGTGGTCGACGACCGCGAGCGCCGCCTTCGGCCGCCACACGCCCCTCCCCGCATCCCGCAGCGCGCTGAACGCTTGCGGGCTCGTGTATTCGTTCATCACCTGCCGGTCGACGTAAAGCAGCACGTTGCCGCGGTCGTCGAGATCGCGCACCGCATGCGCATCGACGATCTTCTCGTAGAGCGTGCGTGGGGCGGTCACGGTGAATCCGTCATGCCTTCGGGGAGGACGACCACGCCGTCCTCATCAGCGACTACCCAGCGGCCCGGCACGAAGCTCGCGCCGCCGAAAGTCACCGGCACGTCGCGCTCGCCCTTGCTGCTGCGCTCGCCGCGACGCGGATGGAGCCCCAGCGCCTTGACCCCCACGTCCATCGCCTCGATCTCCGCGGCGTCGCGCACCGCTGCATTTACCACGACGCCCGCCCAGCCGTTGGCGAGTGCGAGCCCCGCCATGTAGTCGCCGAAGAACGCGCGCCGCGCGCCACCGGCGTCGATCACCAGCACGCATCCCTGGCCCGGCTCCGAAAGCACGTCGCGGATGACGGCGATGTCGTCGTTGGCGCGCACGGTGCGCGCGGGGCCGGCGAACCGGCGGCGGCGCCCCCAGCCGCGAAAGTCCGCGGTGCATGCCTGCACGTCGGCGTGCTCGTCGCAAAGGTCGGAGGTCTTTGCCGGCATCACTCGACCTTGATGTTGGCGTCCTTGATGAGTTTCGCCCATTGCGCGGTGTCCTTCGGCAGGAATGCGGCGAATCCCCCGGGACCGGTCGCGATCACCTCGCCGCCTTGCTGGTTGATCTTGTCGACCACGTCGGGCGATTTGATGATTGCGATGATCTCGCCGGCGATCCGGTTGGTCAGCGCTGTCGGCATGCCGGCGGGACCGAATACGCCGAACCACTGCCCCATCTCGTAGCCGGGAAGGCCCTGCTCGGCGATCGTGGGCACGTTGGGCAGCAGGGGCGAGCGCTTCGTGCTCGTGATGCCGAGCGCCTTGAGCTTGCCCACGTTGATGTGCTGCAGCGTGTTGGGCGGCGACTCGAAATTGAGCTCCACCTGTCCCGAGAGCAAGTCCACGATCGCCTGGCCGCTTCCCTTGTACGGGATATGGTTCATCTGCGTCCGGGTGGCGAGCATGAACTGCTCGGCGGCCAGATGCTGCGCGCTGCCGACGCCCGAGGAGGCGAAGCGCAGGCTGTTGGGGCTCTTCTTCGCGAGCGCGATGAAGCTCGCCACATCGCTCGCCGGTACCGACGGGTGCACCGTCAGCAGCAGCGGCGTCGAGGCCACGTGGACGATGGGCGTGAAATCCTTGAGCACGTCGTAGGGGAGCTTCGGATAGAGGGCGGGCGCGATCGAGTTCGAGTTCACATGCCCCATGAGGAGCGTGTAGCCGTCGGGCTTCGACTTCGCGACGAAGTCCGCGCCGATGGTGCCCGCTGCGCCGACCTTGTTCTCGACGATCACGGGTTGTCCCAGGCGCTCCTGCAGCTTTTGCGCGATGATCCGGCCGAGCACGTCGGTGAATCCGCCGGGCGAGAAGCCGACGATCATCTTGACCGGCTTGTTCGGATAGTCCTGGGCCATCGCGCCTTGCGACGCGATCAGTGCCACGGCCGAAAGGGCGCCGCACACGCGCTTCAGCAGGTTCATGATCGCTCCTCCATGGGGGTTCCGGGAGTCTAATCCGAATCGCTGGTTCCTGGCCAAGCGCGCAAGCGGACCGGCGCTTCCCTCTCGTCCGGGACGAGCACGTGCGCG
>JANMYH010000115.1:0-7214 GCA_031381925.1 Burkholderiales bacterium
GTCGCGAAGGAGAAGTGCGACGCGCTCTCGGGCCAGCCGAAGGACAACTGCATCGCACAGGCGAAGCTGAAGTTCGCCAAGTAACCGGAACACCGATCACCGTCAAGGGTTCGACCCCTCTTGGGGGTCGAACCTTTTTCATTTTGGGAGATTGGTCGGGGCGATAGGATTCGAACCTACGACCCCCTGCACCCCATGCAGGTGCGCTACCAGGCTGCGCTACGCCCCGACCGAGCTGTGAATTATATCGGAATTGACCCTCTCCCCGGCCCTCTCCCAAGGCAGCGGGAGAGATTCAGCGCTCCAGCATCTTGAGGATGCTTTTGAGCTCCTTGCGGATGCTGCTGGGGGAAATCGGCTGGGGAACGGTCATTGTGCGGGTGCCGGAGCCGATCGGCGAGCTGCCCGCGGGCTCCTCGAGCCGGTTGCGGGCGCCGTTGATGGTGAAGCCGTGCTCGTAGAGAAGCTCGCGGATGCGGCGGATCAGGAGGACTTCGTGGTGCTGGTAGTAGCGGCGATTGCCGCGGCGCTTCAAGGGCTTGAGCTGGGTGAACTCCTGCTCCCAGTAGCGCAGCACATGGGGCTTCACCCCGCACAACTCGCTTACTTCGCCGATGGTGAAATAGCGCTTGGCGGGGATTGCGGGCAGTTCAGTCGTCGCCTGGTTCTCCATGGCCATTGAAGGACTTCTCCACCAAGCTCTTCAGCTTCTGGCTGGCGTGAAAGGTGACTACGCGCCGCGCGGTGATGGGTATCTCCTCCCCGGTCTTCGGGTTGCGACCCGGCCGCTGCGGCTTCTTCCTCAGTTGGAAGTTGCCGAAGCCCGAGAGTTTCACCATTTCGCCCCGTTCAAGGGCAATCCGGATCTCCTCGAAGAACGATTCGACCATGTCCTTGGCCTCTCGCTTGTTCAGCCCGACCTTTTCGAACATCAGGTCCGCGAGCTCGGCCTTGGTGAGGGTAACTTTATCTTTCACGTGCGCGGCTTGGCTTGGAATTGTTCGTTGAGCTGCTCGCGAATGGAGGCGACTACCCCCTCCACTTCCGAATCTGTCAAAGTCCTATCAGTATCCTGCATAACTATACGTAGGGCAAGGCTTTTTTGGCCAGCCTCGACCCCTTTTCCGCGGTACTGATCAAACACTTCGACCTCCCGCACGAGGGGGGGAACGCGGGCCCGGATGGCCTCCAGGATCGCCCCGACGGGGGTCGTTTCGGCCACCGTGAAGGCGTAGTCACGGCGCACCGCCGGCATCCGGGAAAGGCTCCCGAAGCGGGGGGGCGCCCCCTGCAACAGGGGGTCGGTGAGCAGCTCGAAGGCCACTGCGTTGGTCCCCAGCTCGTATTTCTGCTGCAGCCGGGGATGGATCTCGCCCACGACGCCAATCACCCGGCCCCGGTGCCGAATCTTGGCGCTGCGACCCGGGTGGAACGCCGGATGGGAGGCCGGAGCGAACTCCAAGGCCAACGCGCCGCAAAGCGACTCCACATCGCCCTTGGCATCGAAGAAATCGGTGCCCGCGCCCGTCTCGGCCCATTGCTCGGGCCACCGGGTGCCGAACGCCAGGGCCGCGATGCGCTCGGGCTGCACCGCGAGGCTCGGCTCGTCGCCTTCGAAGCAGCGCCCGATCTCGAAGACCCGCACCCGCGCCTCGCCCCGGTTCAGGTTGGAGCGCAGGGTCTGCACGAGGCCGCCGAGGAGCGACGTGCGCATGACGCTCATGTGGCTCGCAATGGGATTGGCCAGGCGCACCGGCGCCGCGTTACCCGCGAATTCGCGCTCCGATTCCTCGGACACGAAACTGTAGTTGATCACTTCCTGGTAACCCAAGCCGGCGAGGAGGTGGCGCAGGTCGAAGCGGCTGCGGGTGCCCTCGGCAAGGCGCGGCATCGGCACGCCGGCGCGGGGGGCCCTCGAGGGCACGTGCTCGTAGCCGTGGATCCGCGCGACCTCCTCGATGAAGTCTTCCTCGATCTCAAGGTCGAATCGCCAGCTGGGCGGTGTCACGCGCACGGCATCGCCACCGCCTTCGGGCACGCATGCGAGGCGCCGCAGGATGGCGTGGATCTCGTCGTCGGCGATCGGATAGCCCAGGAGCGCGCGCGTGCGCGACGGGCGCAGGCGCACGGCGGGGCGTCGCGGGAGCTCGCCCGCGGCATGGCTGAGCGGGCCTGCCTTGCCACCGCAGATTTCGAGCGTGAGCGCCGTGGCGCGCTCCAGCGCCGCCCCGGTCCCGCCAGGATCCACGCCGCGCTCGTAGCGGTAGGCTGCGTCGCTCGCGAGGGCTAGCGCGCGTGCCCTGCCCTGGACCGCTTTCGGGGCAAAGTAGGCGGCCTCGAAGAACACCTCGGTCGTGGCACTGCCCACCATCGTGTCGAAGCCGCCCATGACTCCACCGAGGGCCACCGGGCCCGACTCGTCGGTGATCGCGAGGAGGTTCGGGCGATAGTCGACCACCTGCTCGTTCAGCAGCTTCACGCGTTCGCCGGGGCGCATGAAACGCACATCGATGGCACCGCGCAGCCTGGCGTTGTCGAAGGCGTGCATCGGCTGGCCGCGCTCGAGCATGACGTAGTTGGTGATGTCCACCAGCGCGCTGATGGCGCGCAGGCCCGCCCGCTCCAGGCGACGCACCATCCAGGCGGGCGTGTGCGCGGCGGGATCGATGCCGCGGATCACCCGGCCGAAGTAGTGTCCGCAAGCGCCGGCCTCGCTGATGCGCACGGCACGTGCATCGTCGATGCCGTGGGGCACCGGCGGCGCCGGCGGCGGTTCGAGGGCCGCGCCGGTGATGGCCGACACATCGCGCGCCACGCCGAGCATCGAGAGGCAATCGCCGCGATTGGGCGTGAGCTTGAGCGTGATGTAGACGTCGTCGAGATGCAACACCTCGCGAACATCGTGTCCCACCGGCGCGTCGGCATCGAGGACCAGCAGGCCCGCGTGCTCGTCGGACAGGCCCAGCTCGCGCGCCGAGCACAGCATGCCGTTCGACTCCACGCCGCGCAGCTTGCTCCTCTTGATCTCCAGGCCCGGCAACTTGGCTCCCACGAGCGCGCACGGCACCTTCTGGCCGACGGCGACATTGGGCGCGCCGCAGACGATCGTCAGGATCTCGCCGGTTCCGGCATCGACCTGGGTCACGCGCAGCTTGTCGGCATCGGGATGGGGTGCAACGCCCTTCACGTGCCCGACCACGATCCCGGAGAAGCTTCCGGCCACGGGACTGATTTCCTCGACCTCGAGGCCCGCCATGGTGAGGGCGCGCGCGAGATCGGCGATGGGCATCGTGGTGCCGACCATCTCTCGCAGCCAGGCCACCGATACCTTCATCGGAATTGCTCCAGGAACTTGAGGTCGTTCTCGAAGAAGAGCCTCAGGTCGTCGACGCCGTACTTGAGCATCGCCAGGCGGTCGAGGCCCATGCCGAACGCAAAGCCCGAATACCGCTCCGGGTCGATCCCGACGTTGCGCAGCACGTCGGGATGGACCACCCCCGCGCCCGCCACCTCGAGGTAGCTCACCTCGCCGTCCTTTCGCGACCATTCCATGTCGATCTCGACACCGGGCTCGACGAACGGGAAGTACGACGGGCGAAAGCGCAGGGCGATGTCGTCGCGCTCGAAGAACGCGCGGCAAAACTGGGTGATGGAGCCCTTCAGGTCGGCGAGGCTTATGCCCTCGTCCACCCACAGCCCCTCGACCTGGTGGAACATCGGCGAGTGAGTCGCGTCGTGGTCGACCCGGTACACGCGTCCGGGGCAGATGATGCGCAACGGCGGCGGGTGCGATTGCATGTAGCGGATCTGCACCGGGGAGGTGTGCGTTCGCAGGACCCGGTTGCCGCCCTCCACGTAGAACGTGTCCTGCATGCTGCGCGACGGATGGTCGGGAAACATGCGCAGCATCGTGAAGTTGTACTCGTCGTCCTCGATCTCCGGGCCGTCGGCGACCGAGAAGCCCATCGAGGCGAATAGCCGCTCCACCTGTTCCTGCGCCCGCGCAATCGGATGCAGCCCTCCAGCGCCCTGCCGGCGCCCGGGGAGCGTCACATCGATCGCCTCGGAGGCGAGTTGCGAATCGAGCTCGGCGGCGAGGATCGAGTCGCGCCGCGCCTGGATCAACTCCTCCACGCGCCCTTTCGCCTGGTTGATCGCCGCGCCCGCCTTCGGCCGTTCCTCAGCGCTGAGCTTCCCGAGGGACTTCAGCATCTGCGTGACCGAGCCGCCCTTGCCGAGGAATGCGGCCTTGGCGACGTCGAGCGCCGCGAGGCTCGTCGTCGCGGCGAGCGTCGCTTTCGCTTCGTCCACGATCTGCGTGAGCACGGAATCCAGTGCGGGTTCGCTCATCTCGACTCGGTTGTTCGCAAATAAAAAGGGGCTCTTCCGAGCCCCTCGTTCCGGTTTACGTCTTGATCAGGCCCCGAGGCTCGCTTTGGCCTGCTCGACGAATTTGCCGAACGCAGGCTTGTCGAACACCGCGAGGTCGGCAAGCACCTTGCGGTCCACCTCGATGCCGGCCTTCTTCAGGCCCGCCATGAACTGGCTGTAGGAAACGCCCGCATCGCGCGATGCCGCGTTGATGCGGGTGATCCAGAGCGCGCGGAACTCGCGCTTCTTGTTGCGGCGGTCGCGGTAGGCGTACTGGCCCGCCTTCATCACCGCCTGCTTGGCGATCTTGTATACGTTCTTGCGACGGCCCCGGTAACCCTTGGCCTGGTCGAGGACCTTCTTGTGGCGCGCGCGCGCCGTAACTCCGCGTTTTACGCGAGGCATGGTGGCGGCTCCTTAGGAATTGGGAAGCATCTGCTTCACGTGGCCGAGGTTGGTCGCATGGACCGTCGACGCTCCGCGAAGCTGGCGCTTGTTCTTGGTGGTTCGCTTGGTGAGGATGTGGCGCTTGCCCGCCGAATAACGCTTGATCGAGCCGCTGCCGCGGACCCGAAAGCGCTTGGCGGCGCCACTCTTGGTCTTCATCTTGGGCATGATTGCCCTCCTTGCATTGGTGCAGCAGGTGGCGGAACCCTTCCGCGCTTTGTGACCTGAAGACACCTTCGAACTTCTGCGACTGGGTCCCCGCCTTCGCGGGGACACTGAGCGTACAGCGCGCCGTGGCGCGCAATCCTCAGTGCTTCTTTTTCGGGCCCAGAATCATAATCATCTGGCGCCCTTCGAGCTTGGGCCACTGCTCGACTACTCCGACTTCCTTCAGGTCCGCCTCGACTCGCTTCAGGAGCTGCATGCCGAGCTCCTGGTGCGCCATCTCGCGTCCCCGGAATCGCAACGTCACCTTGGTCTTGTCGCCTTCCGTGAGGAAGCGGGTGAGGTTGCGAACCTTGATCTTGTAATCGCCTTCATCGGTTCCAGGGCGGAACTTCACTTCCTTCACCTGGATCTGCTTCTGCTTGAGCTTGGCCTCGTGGGCCTTCTTGCTCTCGCGGTATTTGAACTTGCCGTAGTCCATCAGGCGGCAGACCGGCGGCTTCGCCGTGGGCGCGATCTCGACCAGGTCGATCTCCGCCTCCTCCGCCATCCGCATGGCATCTTCGATCTTCACGATTCCGATCGGCTCTCCCTCGATTCCCACGAGGCGCACTTCCAGGCAATTGATCTCGCCGTTGATGCGTACTGCTTTATCCTGAGCTATGCGAAAATCCCTCTAATAGTCAACTGTTTAGCGCGGATACCTAATGTATTTAATCACTAGGTATCGGGGCCCCTGTAGCATCTCATTTCCGCGTTTCGGCCTCGTCCTTGAGGCGCGAAACAAAAGTCTCCAGAGGGACCGGCGCCAGGTTTTCACCGGCCCGGGTCCTTGCGGAGACTGTCCTCGCGGCAACTTCCTTGTCACCAAGCACCAGCTGGTAAGGAAGTTTTTGAATGCTATGTTCCCGAATTTTATACGTTATTTTCTCATTCCGCAAATCGGAAACAACCCGGAACCCGGCGTCTCGCAACGCCCTGTCCACCTCGCGAACATAAGCCTCCTGGCGATCCGTCACGTTCATCACCACCACCTGGACGGGCGCGAGCCACAGGGGCAGCGCGCCCGCGTGGTTTTCGATCAGGATGCCGATGAAGCGCTCGAGCGAGCCCACTATGGCGCGGTGCAGCATGACCGGGTGCTGCTTCGCGCTGTGCTCGTCGACGAACTCCGCCCCCAGGCGGATGGGCATGTTGGGATCCACCTGCATCGTGCCGCACTGCCATGCGCGACCGATCGCGTCCTTCAGCGAGTATTCGATTTTCGGACCGTAGAACGCACCCTCCCCGGCCGCCACTTCGAACTCGCAGCCGGACTGGCGCAAAGAATCCATCAACGCCTTCTCGGCCTTGTCCCACGACTCTTCCGATCCGATCCGGCTCTCGGGCCGGGTGGCAACCCGGTAGATGATGTCCTCGAAGCCGAAGTCGGCGTAGACCTTCTTCAGCAGCGTCGTGAAAGCCGCGCACTCGCCCTGGATCTGGTCTTCGGTGCAGAAGATGTGGCCGTCGTCCTGGGTGAAGCCGCGCACGCGCATGATCCCGTGCAGCGCGCCCGAGGGCTCGTTGCGGTGGCAGGATCCGAATTCGCCGTAGCGCAGCGGCAGGTCGCGGTAGCTGCGCAACCCCTTGTTGAACACCTGGATGTGGCCGGGACAGTTCATCGGCTTCACGGCGAAATCGCGCTTCTCCGATTCCGTCGTGAACATGTTGTCCTTGTAGTTCTCCCAGTGCCCCGACTTCTCCCACAGGGAGCGGTCGAGGATCATCGGGCACTTGATCTCCTGGTAGCCGTTGTCCTGGTAGACGCGGCGCATGTACTGCTCCACCTGCTGCCAGATCGCCCAGCCCTTCGGGTGCCAGAACACCATTCCCGGAGCCTCTTCCTGCAGGTGGAAGAGGTCGAGGTGAGTCCCGATGCGGCGGTGGTCGCGCTTGTCCGCCTCCTCGAGCATCGTGAGGTACGCATCCTGGTCCTCCTTCCGGGCCCAGGCGGTGCCGTAGATGCGCTGGAGCATCTCGTTCTTCGAGTCGCCCCGCCAATAGGCTCCCGCGACCTTCATCAGCTTGAAGACCTTGAGCTTGCCGGTCGAAGGCACGTGGGGGCCCCGGCAAAGGTCGATGAAATCGCCCTCGCGATAGAGGCTGATGCCCTGCTCCGCGGGGATCGCGCCGATGATTTCCGCCTTGTACTTCTCGCCGATCGACTCGAAGAACTTCACGGCGTCGTC
>JANMYH010000182.1:0-12699 GCA_031381925.1 Burkholderiales bacterium
GTGTAGCTCTCGAGCGCGGCTGCGGCGGGCAGCGCCGTGAGAAGGGCGGCGACGGTGACGGGAAGGAGCGTGCGTTTCATCGGAAGTCCTCTACTTTGCGGGAAGGGTGAAGCGGAAGCGGACCAGCACCTCGTCCGCGACGGTATCGGTGTCGGACCAGGGGCCCTCGCCGATCTTGAACTGCAGTCGCTTGAGCGGGAACCGCCCTTCGACGACGCGCTCGCCCGCACTCTCGGTGAGCGTGAAGGGCGCCACGATGTTCTGGCTCGTGCCCTTGATGGTCAGCGGGCCCGATGCCTCGAAGCGCCCGCCGCCCAGGGACTTGACCGAGGCGGCGACGAACCGCGCCTTGGGAAACGCGTCGATGCTGAGCCACGCCTTTCGCTTCGCCTCCGTCTCGCCTTCGGCATTGCCGAGATCGATCGAGCCCAAGTCGACCTCGAACTCGGCCTTCGTGTTCTCGGGCTTCGCGGGGTCGAACGTGACGCTCGCATCGAACCGCTTGAACTGGCCCTCGACCGGGACGTTCATTTGCTTGGTGACGAAGCCGATCGAGCTCCTGGCGGGGATGATTCTCTGTTGCGCAACGGCGGGAAAGGCGGCGAGCGATGCGGCGATTACGGCGGGCAGGATCCAGTTCATCGGGGTCGGGGTCGAAGGAAGGGAAGCATTCGGGTGAGCACCTCGTCGCGATCGAGCACGTGGTGCTTCAGTGCGGCGGCTGCATGCAGGCCGATGAGCGCGGCCATCGTGTAGTTGATCCAGCGGTGGGTGAAGCGCAGGACGTCGGCCAATTCCTTGTTCTTGGTCAGCAGGTCGGGGATGGGGAGCACGCCAAGATACACGGTCTGGAACCCGGCCGCGGAGCTGAAGAGCCAGCCGGTGAGGGGTGCGGCGAAGAAAAGAATATAGAGAAGGGCGTGGGAGCCGTTCGCGAGCCTCACCTCCCACGCTTTCATCGTCGCCGGCAACGGCGGGGCCGGATGCCAAAGGCGCCACAACAGGCGCGCCGCCGAGAGCATGAAGACCGTCACGCCGACCCACTTGTGCCACGAGAAGAACTTGAGCTTCTGCGGTGAGAGCGGCAGCCCGACGGTGTACAGGCCGAAACCCAGGTTGAACACGATGAGCGCGGCGAGGATCCAGTGGAGCCCGACCGAGGTGCGCGTGTAGCCGGTCGAAACGGCCATCAGCGAGAGCCCGGGTAAATGACGACCAGCCCGTAGACTGCGGCGGCCGACAAGGCGATCAGGAACACCGCGCGCAAGGGCACCGCCCGGGACCCGAAAATCATCGGCCGGATGAGGTCGACCTTGAGGCCCCACTGATAGGCGAAGACTGCCACGACGTGCACGCTCGCCGCGGCGACGACGCACCACTGGTTGAAGTCGTGAATGACGCTCATCCGGTCGACGAACGCATTCGAGACCGTCTTTGCGAGCGGTCCCTCGTGGCTGCTCTCGTCATTGGTGAAGAGGCCGGTGGCCGCCTGCAGGAGCAGGAGGGCCAGCATCGCGACCACCATCCAGCCGCCCAGCGGGTTGTGCCCCTCCGCGGGGCGGACTCGTCCCGCGAAGACCTCGCGCACGTGCGCGGCCGCCGCGCGCGGGCCACGCACAAACTCGACGAACCTCGCGCTGCGGCTTCCCACCACGCCCCAGGCCAGGCGGAAAAGCAGCAGCGCGAGGATCGCGTAGCCGCTGCGCATGTGCCATTCGAGCCACGGTCCGCCGACCTTGCCCGTGGTGAAGGAGACCACGACCAAAACCGCCAGCAGCCAGTGAAAGGCCCGAGTGGGGAGGTCCCACTCGGCGTGCTGTCGAGCTGCCTCGCTCACCCCCGGCGCTTCACCCGGTAGTCGTCATGACAGGCGCTGCACGCCGAGTCGACGTCCTGCACCGCCTTCTTGAGCGCTGCCCCGTCGCCGCCGCGGGCGGTCTGCGCCAGCTTTGTGGTCTCCTGCACCATCTTGTCCATCTTGGCGTCGAAATCGGCGCGGTTGGTCCACACCTCGGGCTTCGCGCGGGTCTCGCCCTTGTCGCTTCCTTCCCCGAAGAACCCCTTGGGAATGGTCGAGAGCTGGGCGAGCAACTCGGCGTTGCGGACCGCCTCGTCCTTGTTGAACGCCCGCTTGCCGCCGGCCATCGCATCGAGGCTGCCAAACGTGTAGCCCATGAGGCTGTAGGCCGCCTTTCGCAGCTTCAGCTGGTCCTCGGGCTTCGGCGTCTGGGCTTCGGCGGCGGTCATGGCGATGAACACCGCGGTCAGGGCTAGCAGCTGCTGTTTGCGCATCGGGACTTTCCTTTCGTGGATGTATTCTAGCGGGATGGGTGCGACGCGAATCGAGAAGGATACCTTCGGGCCGATCGAAGTTCCGGACGAACGCCTCTGGGGGGCGCAAACCCAGCGCTCATTGGAGCATTTCCGGATCTCCGAGGAGCGCATGCCCCGCGAGATCATCGAGGCCCTTGCGTGGATCAAGCGCGCCTGCGCGACGGTGAACGAGTCATTGAAGGCGCTAACAGCGGACAAGGCCCGGGCCATCTCAACCGCGGCCGACGAAATTCTCGCGGGTAAGTGGCCCGGGGAGTTCCCGCTGGTGGTCTGGCAGACCGGTTCCGGCACCCAGACCAACATGAACGTGAACGAGGTGCTGGCCAATCGCGCGAGCGAGCTCCTCGGGGGCAAACGCGGGGAAGGGCGCCTCGTGCACCCGAATGACGACGTGAACCGCGGCCAGTCGTCCAACGACGTCTTTCCGACGGCGATGCACGTGGCCGCGGTCGTCGCGATCCGCAGGCGCCTGCTGCCCTCGCTCGAGCGCCTGCATTCGACCCTCGACGCCAAGGCGCGGGCGTTCGCCGACGTGGTGAAGATCGGCCGAACCCACCTGCAGGACGCAACCCCCCTCACGCTCGGCCAGGAGTTCTCGGGCTACGCGGCGCAACTGGCCCACGCCCGGCGCCACCTCGAGCATGCGCTCGAGCATCTGTCGGAGCTCGCCCTCGGCGGGACCGCTGTCGGCACCGGCCTCAACGCGCATCCCGAATTCGGCGTACGCACGGCGGCCGAGATCGCGCGACTCACGGGTGAGGCGTTCATCACCGCGCCCAACAAGTTCGAGGCGCTCGCGGCCCACGACGCGATGGTCCACGCACACGGGGCGCTGAAGGGCCTCGCGGCATCGCTCATGAAGATCGCCAATGACGTGCGGCTCCTCGCAAGCGGGCCGCGCAGCGGGATCGCCGAGATTTCGATCCCCGAGAACGAGCCCGGCAGCTCGATCATGCCGGGCAAGGTCAATCCCACGCAGGCCGAAGCGCTCACCATGGCGGCATGCCAGGTGATGGGCAACGACGTGGCGGTGAACTTCGGCGGCGCGCAAGGCCACCTGGAGCTGAACGTCTTCAAGCCGGTGATCGCGTACGCGTTCCTCCAGAGCGTGCGCCTGCTGGGCGATGCGATGGCGAGCTTCGAGGAGCATTGCGCGCGCGGGATCGAGCCCGACCGAGAGCGCATCGCGGCGCTGGTGTCCGGCTCGCTCATGCTGGTCACCGCGCTCGCGCCGCACATCGGCTACGACAAGGCCGCGGCGATTGCGAAGAAGGCGCACCGGGAGGGCACGGGTCTTCGCGAGGCGGCGCTTGGACTGGGCTACGTGAGCGCGTCGCAATACGACGAGTGGGTCCGGCCCGAGAAGATGATCGGACCCGGCTAGTAGCGCGGCGGGTTGGGCTTCTCGTCGGGCGGCGGATCCTTCACCGGCGCGTTCTGCGCCGGGCGCATGGGATCCCCCACGGGCGGCGGCAGGTCCGAAGGCGTGGGAGGGATGTCCCCCGGCACCGACGGCTCCGGCCCTGGACGCGGATTCGGATCGGTTGGATTGTCCGGTGGCTGCGACGGGGGCGGCGACGGCGGCTCGGGTGCGGGAATATGGGCGCGGCGTTCGATCATGTTTCGGGCTCCAGTTTGCGTTTCATGGCCACGGTGAGGGTCTGCGCGGTGCGCGGCATCGCCTTCCACGGATCGGAGCGCAACCCCTGCAGGCGGCGCGCGACGGTTGCCGCGGTGAATTGCGTGGGCTTCAGGCGGCCGCCGAGCTCGTCCCAATGCAGGGGCGTAGCGACGGGAGCGCCCGTGCGCGCGCGCACGGAGTAGGCAGCCACCGCCGTCGCCCCTTCGGAATTGCGCAGGTAGTCGATGTAGATTCGCTGGACGCGCTCGCGTTTCGCCATCTTGATCGTGAATCGCTTCGGGTCCTCGGTCGCCAGCGCCGCCGACACGGCCCGGGAGAACTCCTTCACCTCGTCCCATTCGTGGCGGCGCGAGATCGGCACCACGACGTGCAGCCCCTTGCCGCCCGAGGTCTTCACGAACGACACGAGGCCCAGGTCCGCGAGGCGGTCGCGAAGGAGCTGCGCCGCGGCCATGACTTCCCGCCACGGCACCGCAGTGTCGGGATCCAGGTCGAAGATCATGCGGTCCGGCTTCGACAGGTCGCGGGTGGTCGAGCCCCACGCGTGCAGCTCGATCACGCCCATCTGCACCAGGCCCACGACGGCCGCCGCGGTGCTTGCCGCCGCGTAGACACCGCCCCCGCCCAACTCGACCGGGACCCGCTCGATCTCGGCTGAGAACTTCTCGTCGATGTTCTTCTGGTAGAAGCAGCCTTGGCCGGGTCCCTGCGGGCAGCGCACCAACGACAGCGGGCGATCGCGGATCTCCGGCACCATCCACTCCGCGACGCTCTCGTAATAGCGCGCGAGCGATTGCTTGGTGAGCCCGAGCTCCTCGAAGAGGACGCGCTCGGGGTGTGTGACCCGGACACCTGCGATCACGACCTGGTCGCCGTCGGGCACGCTCACCCCCGCCTCCGTCAGTGCCGTGCCTGGGCGCCCTGGGGGAATGAGCTCGCGGGGATCGGGGCGGGGGAGGGGGTGGCGACCGCGGGCACGTTGCCGCCTTCCGCTTCCCAGCGGTGCAAATCTTCCTTGACACCGACCTTCTTCTGCTTGACTTCGCATCCACGAAAGTAGCAGTAGCCAACGGCGCCGGCAGCGAGTGCGATCATGAGTTTCATGGGGGTCTCCTTGGGGTGAATCATTGTCGGTTTCAGGCGGCACGCCGGTGGTTTGCGCGTGCTGCGGGTTTTCGCCGGGTGCGGGCAGCCACCGCCTTGCCTGCGGGCGGCTTGGTGCGCTTGGCCGCAAGGCTGCGCTCCAGCAGCGCGGCGAAATCGATCACTTCGGCGCCGCCCGCCGCGCGCTTCGCCCTGGGCGCGCGCCGCGTCTTGCCGGCGGCCTTTTCCCCAATCAGCTTCATGAGGTCGTCGCGGTACGTGTCGTGGTACTGCGCCGGGTCCCAGTCGATCGCCATGTCCTCGACCAGGCGCTCGGCCATGTCGAGCTCCTTGGGCGTCACCTTTGCGGATTTGAGGTCCCCGGGCACGTCGAGCTCCCTGGGATCGCGCAGCTCATTGGCGTAACGCAGCGTGTTGAGGACCAGCACGTTATCGACCGCGTAAAGCGCCGCGATGTGCTCGCGCGTGCGGATCACCACGGTCGCGAGTCCCACGCGCCCGGTTCGCACAAGAGTCTCGCGAAGGAGCGTGTAGCCCTTGTCGCCGTGCTTTCCGGGGGCAAGGTAGTACGGTGCGTCGAAGAAGAAGGGCGACAGCGCCTGCCGGTCGATGAAGCCCACGATCTCGACGGTCTGTGTCGACTCGACGTTGGCGCGCTTGAAATCCTCCTTCTCGAGGGTGACGAAATGGCCGTCCTCATACTCGAATCCCTTGACGATCTCCTCGAAGGGAACCTCGTCGCCGGTGGATTTGTTGAAACGCCTGTACCCCACGGGCTGCAGGTCGCGGCGATCGAGCATCGTGAAGCTCAGGTCGTCGCTCTGCTCGGCAGGAAAGAGGGAGACGGGGATGTGGACCAGCCCGAATTGGATGGCGCCCTTCCAGAGTTCGCGTGGCATGGGGCCTCCTCAGCCGCCGGGGGTGAAGTCCGGTAACACCGCCGCCTGGGCGATGTAACCCTGTCCTACGACAGCGTAGCGGACGATGGATTTTGGCTGCCGGGGCATCTCATTTTCCCTCCAAAATTTGCGACCGACGGGCACGGCAGCTGCAACATCTGAGCCGAATTCCGCTCCAACGTTCGATGTTTCGTGTAACTATTTCCGGACTGGAAGGAAGAGCAAAGAAATGATCCGTTTCGACCTCTCGATCACGCTCGAATACAACGTGATCGCGCCGAGCGACTATGTGTTCATCATCCAGCCCACGACAACGCCCTACCAGCGAGTGACGTGGGAGCAGCTTGTAATCGAGCCCTCGGTGCGATTCGACGAGGAGGTGCATTCCGCCTCGGGCACGCCGGCGAACCGGCACCTGCGCGTCCGGGTCGAGCCGGGGCCGTTTCGCCTGCGCTACGACGCGATCGTCGACCTGGTGCACCACTTCGCACTTCCGTCGGATCTGCGCGAGGTGCCGATCGCGGAACTCCCCGCGCAAGTGCTGCAATACATCTACCCGAGCCGCTACTGCCAGTCGGATCGCCTCCATGACGTCGCGCGCGCCGAATTCGGCGCGATGACGCCGGGCTACGATCGCGTCGAGGCGATTCGCAAGTGGGTGGAGACCCGCACGAAGTTCCAGGTCGGCTCCAGTCATGCCGGCACTTCCGCGCTGGACACGTTCGAATGCCGCAACGGGGTGTGCCGCGATTTCGCCCACCTGATGATCAGCATATGCCGCGCCCTCAACATCCCTGCTCGCCTGGCCACCGGCATCGACTATGGCGCCGACCCGTCGATGGGGCCGACGGATTTCCACTGCTACGTAGAGGCCTATCTCGGCGACCGATGGTTCCTGTTCGACCCGTCGGGCATCTCGCCGCGGATGGGCTTGATCCGCATCGGCACGGGGCGGGATGCGAGCGAGGTCGCGTTTGCGACGATCTTCGGCACCGTGCAGTGGACCATGCCGCGCATCAGCATTCGCGCCGAGGGCGATGCGATCAACGGGATCGTGAAGCCGTTCCGGCACGATTACGCTGTCTCCACGGACAGCGCTTCTGCCGAGCCCGACGAAGCCGTGCTGCAGCTTCAGGGCAACGGCGCCTTCAACCCCACTGCCGCCTCGACCGGCTCGCGGGTCACCGATACGTGAACCCGGGCGCCTGGGCCAGGCGCTCGCCGTCCGAATCGAGCACGAAGCACTCGCGCTCGTGGTCGCGCGTGAGCTCGCTCCATGCGACGGCCACCCGCTTGTCGCCCAGGGCCGGGGAACCGCAGGACATCACCGCGTAGGCGACGGTGCCGCGACCCACGTCGATCATGATCTCCTCGAGGGTCCCGAGCTCCTCGCCGCGGGGGCTGACGATCCTGCCGCCCTCGAGTGTCTCGGCCGCCAGCACAGCCTGCCCGGTTTCCTTGCCCATGACACCTCCTGCCCGACGTCAAGACCGTTCGACACGGATCGAGGCCGAGAAGTTTAGAGGCGCATTCCCCGGGCCACGCTGGAGATGACGAGGATCAGCTCTGCAGGCGCCACCGGTTTTGTGAGGTGCATCTGGAACCCCTCGCTCAATGCGCGCATGCGGTCCTCGCGCTGGGTAAAGGCGGACAGGGCGATCGCCGGGCGCCGGCCACGGGCGACCCGGGGATGGGACGCCTCCCAGGCGCGGATTCGCTTCAAGGTCGCGTAGCCGTCCTCGCCCGGCATCGCGATGTCGCAGACGATGACCTCGGGCTCGGCGCCCGCGTCGGCCATCGCCAGGTGGGCGAGCGCCTCGTGGCAGGACGCGGCCGTCGCCACCGCTGCGCCGGTCTGCGCGAGGAGCGCCGCGAGCGACTCGCGCGCCTCGCGCTGGTCGTCGATCAGCAGGACGCGCGTGCCCGCGAGCGAGGGCAGGGGGGCCGTACCCTCCTCGCCCTGGGTGTGGCCGACCACCACCCGCGCGCCGCTGTCGCGCCGTAGCGGCAGGAAAACGCGGAAGGCCGCACCGCGATCGGGCCCTTCGCTCTCGCAGGTGGCGTACCCACCGTGCAGCTCGGAGAGCCGTTGCACGAGGGCCAGCCCCAGGCCGAGGCCCTCCTGGCTGCGACCGCTCGCGCCCTGGTCGGCCTGGCGGAACGGATCGAAGAGGTAGGGCAGGAATTCGGGAGGGATGCCCGCGCCATCGTCCCGCACCTCGACTCGCGCCATCGTCCCCTCCGGCCGCGCGCTGATCCAGATGGTCCCGCCGGGCTGAGTGAACTTCACCGCGTTGGAGATCAGGTTCGCGAAGATCTGGCGTACGCGATCGGGATCGCCATGGATCTCGCGATCGCCGATCGTGTAGTCGGTGACCAGCTGCAGGCGCTTCTCGATCGCGGTAGCCCGCAGGCCCTCGATTGCGTCGGCGAGCACGGGCAACAGCGGCATTGCCCGCTTCACCAGCCCCAGGTTGCCGCTCATCGCGCGAGTCACGTCGAGCAGGTCCTCGATGAGGCGAACCTGGTGCTCGACGCCGATCATGATTCCCGCGATGGCGCGCTTGATCGTGGGGTCGGAGGCGCGCAGCTGGTTCTCGAGCACGTGGGTCCAGCTCTTGATGCCATTCAGCGGGGAACGCAGCTCGTGGGAGACGATCGCGAGGAACTGGTCGCGGGCGAGGGCGGCGGATTCCGCGTTCGCACGGGCGTTGCGCTCGCGGGTAAGGATCTCCGCGCGCCGCTCGTCCTCGCGCATCCGCTCGGTCACGTCGTAGGTGATCACGAGCACTGCCTCGATCGCACCCGCCGCGTCGCGCTCGGGGATCGCGCGGCCTTCGAAACGGCGCTCGGCCCCGTGGGAATCGGCCTGGAAGAGGAAGGTTTGTTCCGCGCCGGTGGCGAGCACCCGGCCCCCGGCGTCGGCGATCGCCGGCGGCTGCCCTCCAAAGGCGCTATCGAACGGGCGGTTCACATACACCACGCGCAACTCCCGGTCGAGGCGCGCGATCACGTCGGGAATGTTTTGGGCGAGCGTCTTGAAATCCTCTTCGCGCTTGCGCGCCGCCTGCTCGGCGATCCTGCGATCGGTGATGTCGAGGCAGGATCCGACGAAGCCCCTCAGCTGGCCGCCGGAGAGGAGGGGCACCCCCTTGTCGATGAGCCAGCGGTACTCGCCGTCATGGCGGCGCAGGCGGAACTCGGCCTCCAGCGGCCGGGAAGCGGCAAACGAGGCTTCGTAGAGCGCGATGACGCCGGCGCAGTCGTCGGGGTGAATGCCATCGGTCCAGCCGGCGCCGAGCTCGGTGTCCAGGTCCCGGCCGGTGAACTCGAGCCACGGCCGGTTGAAGTAGACACACCGCCGGTCCGGGCTCGCGACCCAGATCATGACCGGGGCAAAGTCGGCCAGGAGGCGGAAGTTGTCCGCCGTATCGCCGCCACGGCGGTTCCCGCGCTGCGGCGTGGGGGCCGCAGCCGCGGACATGCTCATGGCGCCTGGCTGGCGTCCCCGAATCCGGCGCGCTGCTCTTCCCGGATGCCGTACTCGCGCAGCCGGTTGTAGAGCGTCTTGGTACATATGCCGAGCATCTCGGCGGTGCGTTTGCGCTCGCCCCCGCAATGATTGAGCGTGGACAGGATCAGCTCGCGTGCCGCGACCGACAGCGGCGTTCCGAGCGGCACGGTGATGACGGGAGCATGGGGATTGGCGTGGGAATTCGATCGGATCTGCATGGGTTGTGTTTCGGGGGACGGCCCTTCCAGGCCTTCCTCGCCCGCCATGATAAAGACGCGGTGGATGTAGTTTTTGAGCTCGCGTACGTTGCCGGGCCAGCGGTACTGCTTCATGCGGGCGAGCGCGCCCGGCGCAAATTTCTTGCGCGTCCCGCATGCCTCGTTCATCTCGTCGAGGAAATAGTTCGCGATCGGCTCGATGTCATCGCCGCGATCGCGCAGCGGCGCCATCGCGAGGGGAAACACGTTGAGCCGGTGATAGAGGTCCTCGCGCAGCTTGCCGATGCGCACCGCCTCGTGGGGGTCGCGATTGCTGGCCGCGATAATGCGCACGTCGGTGTCGACGGCGCGTGCCGTTCCGATTCGCATCAGCTGCCCGGTTTCGAGCACGCGCAGCAGGCGCACCTGCAGCTCGAGCGGCATTTCGGTGATCTCGTCGAGGAAGAGGGTGCCGCCATCGGCCTGCTCGAAATAGCCCTTGTGCTGCCGGTCGGCGCCGGTGTAGCTGCCGCGCTCGTGACCGAACATCTCGTTCTCGATCAGGTTGGGCGAAATCGCCCCGCAGTTGATCGCGAGGAACGGCTGCTTGCGCCGCCGCGACAGCTCGTGAATCGTGCGCGCGACGATTTCCTTGCCGGTGCCGCTCTCGCCCAGCAGCAGCACGGTAGCCTCGGTGGGCGCGACCCGGGCGATCTTGTCGTAGACCTCCTGCATCGGCGCGGATCGACCGACGAGGCGCCCGAAACGGCCGAGGCGGCGAAGCTCGTCACGCAGCTGGCCGATCTCGGCGCGCAGCTCGCCGCTCTTCGGCACCCGCCCGAGCACCGATTTGAGCCGCTGGAGGTTCACGGGCTTGGTTAGGTAGTCCGAGGCTCCGAGGCGCAGCGCCTCGACGGCGGTCTCGATGCTCGCATGGCCGGTGATCAGGATGGTCTCGATCGAGGCCGGGTCTTCGAGATCATTGAAGAGATCGATGCCGCTGCCATCGGGCAGGCGCAAATCCATGAGGACCACGTCGGGTCGCTGCCTTACCAGGTGGATGCGCGCTTCTTCGACGCTGCCAGCACCTGCGGTGGTGAAACCCTCCGCCTGGGCGAAGGCCACGAGGGCTTCGCGAGTGTTCGCGTCGTCGTCGACGACCAGGACGTGTGACATGGGTATTTCTCTCCGAACTCTGCTGCCAACAGGGAAGAAACGGACTTCGCGATGCGAAGATTTTTCCATGTTGCATGGGAGCTCGACCGAAGGCTGTCGGCCGTGTCCTACACCGTGTCAGAGCTTAGGAAGGGCTGGCGGGTTTTCTCGAGGTCCTTGAGGTCGACGGCGAGCACCAGGCGCCGGCGCTCGGCATCCAGGGTGAAAGCGCTCCACGGGATCGCGTACTGCTGCTCGCCGATCCCGAAGACACCCCCGCAAGCGACCACCGCGTGCGCGACGCGCCCGCTCGCGACGTCGATCATGATCCTCTCGATGCGACCGACTTCCTCGCCGCGCGGGTTGACCACATAGTCGCCGGCGAGCCGGGCGCACGAAACGATCATGGGGCAACGAGGGTCAGCTGGTTGTCGACCCGCATCACGCCGTCCTGGCGCTGCGCGTGGGCCGAGGCAACCCCCGCTTGCTCGTAGGATTTCACGCCCCCGGCCAGGACCACGACGCCATGGTCGGTATTCACTGAAACGTCGGCGCCGGCCATGCCGGGATCGGTGAGGATGGCCGCCTTGATCTTGCCGGTGATCAGGGTGTCGGATATCGCATCGCCGGAGAGCAGCTGCGACGATGTCGCCGGGGATGGGGATCGCGCGGCCGCCGCCGCGTCACGCGGCAGCTCGTTCGCCTGCCGCGGGGCCGCACCGGAGTTACGCGCATGGGTTTCCGAGGGCGAGGCGACTGCGCGCCCCGACGGCCTATCGCACGCACCCAGAAACGCGGCGCTGAAAGCGGCGGCCATCGCGAGGATGCCGAATTGGGCTCTATCCATGATGTTTCCTTGCCAGGTAGACCATCAGCCGACGCACAAGGCATGCCAACGGCATCCTCTGGCACGGGCGTTGCTCCTCGTAGCCAATGTTCGACATCGATTGGGAAGCGCTCTGGGTTCCGAGCGGATCGCTCGCGGAGATCGCGATTCGGGGGACGATCGTCTATCTCGCGCTCTTCCTCACGATGCGGTTCCTTCCGCGCCGCGAGCTGGGTGGCGTGGGACCCGCCGATATCCTCGTGGTCGTGATCATTGCCGACGCGGTGCAGAATGCCATGGCCGGGGAATATCACTCGATCACCGAAGGGCTCCTGCTCGCCGCGGTGATCTTCGGGTGGGCGACGGCGATCGATTGGCTCGACTACCGCTTCCCGCAACTGCACCTCGCCGAGGCCCGACCGAAGCTCCTCATCAGCAAGGGCCAGCTGTTACGGCGGAACATGCGCCGCGATCGAATCACCGAGGACGAAGTGCTGGCGCAACTGCGCCTGCACGGGGTCGAGTCGCCGGCCGAGGTCGAGGCGGCGTATATCGAGGGAAGCGGGCATTTCAGCGTGCTCACGCGACGCAGACGCGCTCGGAGCCAGGAAGCCGCTAGCGCCTCCGGCACGAAAGGTTGAGGCGCAAGGTTTTCTCGATAGGAAGGAATTTCCGATCAGTGTCCCCGATGGGCCCTGATTGAAGGCCCCGCCGGACGGCACAGCTCTTGCGATTGCCCCCATGGCTTATCGACCCACAACCTGTTGGAGATACAAAATGGCAAAACGCAAAGGCACATCCGCATCGCAACCCCTGGCCATCGAGCTGCTCGAGGCCGACCATCGCAAGGTCGAGGGGCTGTTCGAGCAGTACGAGTCCGAGAAGGAGGGCGACGAAGAAACGAAGCGCGGCATCGCAACCCGGATTTGCGGTGAGCTCACCGTGCACGCCCAGGTGGAGGAGGAGATCTTCTACCCGTGGCTTCGCGAGAACCTGGACGAGGACGACATGGAAATGCTCGAGGAGGC
>JANMYH010000199.1:0-13248 GCA_031381925.1 Burkholderiales bacterium
CTCGGCGCGGCGCCGCGCGCTCACGTCCTGGGCCTGCACGATGAGGTTGTGGGTGCGGAACTCCCAGTCGCGCGCGAGCGAGACGTTGAGCGCCATCCACACGTCGGAGCCGTCGCGGTGGATGCCGCGCAGCTCCGTCTGGATGCTCGCGATGTCGCCGGCCACCAGCCGGTCGACGAGGGCGCGCAGGTTGGCGAGGTCCGCGGGGTTCACCAGCTCGCCGATGTTGGTCGAGAGCAACTCCGGGTTCGGCCGCCCGAGCATGTCGCAGAACGCCTTGTTGGCCTGGATGAAGCGGCCTTCGGCGGTGACCAGCGCCATGCCGATGGCGGCGTGGGTGAAGGCGCTGTGGAAGCGGCTCTCGCTCGCCCTGAGCTCCTCCACGTGGCGCTCGTCGGCCTCCTTGCGCGTGAAGTACGAGTGCAGCGACGACAGGAACATGGCGATCACCGGCACCGCCACGAGCAGCACCGGCATGCCGAAGCGCTCGAAGCTCATGTAGAGGAGCCAGGCGATCGAGGCGCTCGCCACGTAGGCCAAGCCGATCCAGCTGTTCTTGCGGATCCACAGCATCGGCGTGAACGGCGTGCGGCTCTTGAGGGCGAAGAGCGTCGAGGTGAGGATCGTGTTCGCGGCGAAATAGAGCGCGGCGAAGACCATCGCGAACACGAGGAGCGCCGAGGTCGCCAGGCCGTTCGTTTGGATGTGGGTGCGCGCCGCCTCGAAGACGCCCGCGCACGCCAGCATCGCGAGCGCCGCCATGGCGGGCGAGCCGATGCGGCTGGTCCAGCGCTTGGAGGTGCGCGAGGAGGCGACGAACGCCTCGAGCGATGCCGCGAGGATTGACGCGGCGGGCCCGTAGACGAAGAGCAGCAGGAAGATGAAGATCTCGGCGCCCGCGATCGAGGTCTTGGAGCCGGGCATGCGCACCGGGAAGAAGCCGACGATCGCGGCCACCGCGGCGCCGATCAGCACCTGCACCATCGTCGCGGGCTCGAGCCGCAGGACGCCGGTGATGCCCCAGGCGAGCGCGAGGCATCCGAGGAGGGTGACCGTCCACCAGTAGAGCCTGGCGGCCGGGCCGTAATCCTTCATGTCGATGAAATTCGCCATGGCCTTTCCCGCTTCGTTCGTCCGGATCACTCGCCCGGGAAGATGTCGAGCGACGTGCCGACCCGCAACGCGCCGCCTTCGGAGAGAACCACGCCCTCGGATAGCACTACGCCCTCCGACAGGACCACACCCTCGGACAGGACCACGCCCTCGGAGAGGACGACGCCTTCGGAAAGCACGATGCCTTCGGAGAGCACGATGCCTTCCGAGAGAACGATGCCTTCAGACAATACGATACCGAGCCCCACGACCACGCCGTCGGCGAGCGACGGCACCGGCATGAAGATGCCGTTGCCCGAGGCGAGCAGGGTGGTCAGCGTCACGACGTCGGGGCTCACCAACGGCCGAGCGCCAACATCGCGCTCCTCGAATCCGGAGATGTAGCCGGTGGTGCCGAAATGGTCGATATCGATGCCGTGGACGCTGCGGCCGACCCACGAGATCGCGGAATCGTAGGCGCCCTGGTAGCGGCGCATCAGCGCGTCGCCCCCCAGCACATGGCGCCCGCCGAGGAAGGAGAGCTGGCTCCAACGCGCGACCCGGCCCTCGATGACCGAGGTGGGAGCCGGCATCGACTTGCCCGCGGCGAGCATCGAGTCGCCACTGCGCAGCGTCCCCGCGGCGGCCCGGGTGCCGACGTCCCTCGCCAGAACGCCGGCCATCGCCAGGGTGCCCGGTACGTTCAGGAGGCCCGCGCCCTGCTGCAGCAGGTTGAAGCCGGCGAGCGGCTCGGCGGTGTACTGGAGCATCGCTTTGACAAGCGCCGGCGTGAGGCCCGGGTTCACCTGCAGCATGAGCGCCGCGGTGCCGGCCACCGCGGGCGCGGCGTACGAGGTGCCGCTCGCGATGATGAGGCCGGTGCCGCGCCCGCCCTGCGCCACGAGCTGCGCGAAGTCGAGTGCGAGACGGCTCTTCGCGAGGCCGAGCACGTCGGTGGAGACCGCGCCCAGGAGGCGGTTGCCCGGCGCGACCAGGTCGGGCTTCAGGATGTTATCGACGTGTCGGAGGCCGTGTTCGTCGGTGTAGCCGCCGCGAGTCGGCCCGCGCGAGCTGAAGTGGTTCACGAGGTCGTCGGCGCGCGTGGCGGTGTCGCGCGGGTTGGCGCTGCCCACGGTGATGGCCGACGGTTCGTTGCCCGGCGAGCTGATCGTGCCGTAGCGCTCGACCCCGTCGGGACCCTGGCCGAAGTTGCCCGCCGCGACGACGACGGTGATGCCGGCAGCCACGGCGTTGCGCACCGCGCGGCAGAGGGGATCGGTCAGGTAGGAGTCGGTCGAGTCCGCCGCGAAACTCACGTTCAGCACGCGGATGTTGTGTTCACGGCCGTGGTAGATCACCCAATCGAAGCCCGCGAGGGCACTGGCGACGTCGCCCATGCCCTCGGCATCGAGCACCCGCACGTCGTAGACCGACGCACCGGGCGCGACCCCGGTCGAATCGTTCGCCCCCGACACCGCACGTCCCGCGGCGATGGAAGCGACCAGGGTGCCGTGGCCGTTGGGATCCGGGAAGGCGGCGCCGCGCACGTCGATGTCCGACTCGAGCGCCCTCTGGGCGTGGCCTCCGGGGTGCAGCGACTTGCTGTGGTCATGTCCCCCGCGCCATTCGAGCCCGCCCAGCAGTTTCCTGGGCATGATGCGGCCCATGTCGACGCTCTCCCTCACGCGCGAGCCGGAGGGCCCGTCGAACGTGCGGTGCGTGGACATGATCCCCGAGTCGAGGAACGCAATGCCGACGCCGTTCCCGTCCACCGTGGGATCCGCCGCCGTGCCCGCGCCGCGCACGCCGGCAGCGCCGGTGGCGCGCTCGAGCAGGCTCTGGGTGCGCGCAGTCATGCGGTTCGGGGAGATGCTCTCCACGTCGCCGCGGCGCGCAATGTCGAGCACGCGCGCAGCGGGCAGCACGGCGGAGACGCCGGTGACCGAGATATAGCGGTAATAGACGCTGCCGCCGGCGGCGACGATCGCGCGGCGCAAGTTCACCAGATCGGGATCGACCGTGCCGTGCGCGAGGACGAGGACCTTCACCATGCGGCCCGCGGACGATTCGCGCGCCCACGTGACGCCTGCGACGCTCGGAGCGGCGAGGGCCTGCTGCAGGTCGGTGGACACCTTGCCGCGGGCATCGGCGAGCGCGCCCGTCGACTCGGGCTGCGCGAACGCAGCCGTCGCGAAGGCCAGGAGGAATGCGGCGACGGCACCCGCGGCGTGGCGCCGCAGGAACGTGAAGGGAGAATTGTGGTGGGCTTGCATTGTTCGGCTCCCGTGCGCAGTGATGCACCGCACACTTCGGCCCGAGCATAGTCCCGGCTCCTCCCCAAAATTGTGCGATATCGCACACCCGGGGATTACAGCTGTAAGTCGATTACAACCGTAAGAAAGGCGATGGCGGCGCTTATCATTCAGGCATGCCGCAGCAGCGCCGCCTCCTTTCCCGCCCGGAGCTCTTTCACCTTCTCGCCCAGGGGCATGCGTCCCGGCTGGCGGTCCTCACGCCGAACGCCCGGCTCGCCCAGGCGCTGCAGCGGGATTTCGACCGCGCGCAGCAGGCCTTGTGCCTCGCGGCCTGGGAGACTGCCGACGTCCTGCCGTTCGACGCCTTCGTGGCGCGCCTGTGGGAGGAGGCGCTCTACTCGGCCCGGGGCGCATCCCTGCCGCTGCTGCTCACGCCGATCCAGGAGCTCGCGGCCTGGGAGGACGCGGTGCGGGCCTCGGGCATCGCCGACCCGGTGTTCTCCGCGCCGGCCGCCGCGGTCCAGTGCCGGGAAGCGTGGAAGCTTTCGCACGCATGGCACGTCGGGCTGCGGCGCGCGGAGCCCGCCAACGAGGACCAGGCGGCGTGGCTGGATTGGGCGAGCCGCTACGAGCGCGCGGTGAAGGGGCACACCGATGGCGCGCGCCTGCCGGATGTCGTCGGCCGCAGCCTCGACCTCGGGACGCCGAAGCCCGCCACGGTGGCGCTCGCGGGCATCGACATCGTCACGCCGCAGATGTCCGATTTCCTCAACGCTCTGAGTGCCGCCGGCTGCGAGGTGTGCGATGTCGCACCGCCGGAGATCGAGTCTGCCGTCGCGCGAGTCGAGCTCACGCAATATAGGGATGAAATCGAAGCCGCCGCCGCGTGGGCGCGCGCGCGACTGGAACGCGGTTCGACGCGCATCGGCATCGTCGTCCCCGACCTTGCGCGCTCGCGCGCCCGCGTCGCGCGCGCGTTCGCCGCGGCACTGAAGCCGGCCCATGCGCTCACGCCAGGTCCGCTGCCTTTCGACATCTCCCTCGGTGAGCCGCTGTCCGGCTTCCCCATTGTGGGCGACGCGTTGAGGCTGCTCGAGCTCGCCGGCCCCGCGGTCGCGTTCGAGCATGCGAGCCGGCTGGTGCGCTCGCCGTTCATCGGTGGCGCGGAGGCTGAGATCGACGTGCGTGCACGGCTCGACGCATGGCTGCGCGAGCGCTCCGGCCCGCGAATCACGCTCGAGCAGCTGTTGGCGCTCGCCGCCGCCGCGAAAGGATGCCGCGCGGGGCGCCTGCTCGACCTGCTCGCCGCCCTCGCGGCGGCCCGCAAGGCGAGCCTCTTCGGCGCGAAGAGCGCGCCGGACTGGGCCAAGGCCTTCTCGGAAGCGCTGCGCGTGGTGGGCTTTCCCGGCGAGCGTGCGCTCGACTCGATCGAATACCAGGCGATGCAGCGTTGGCACACGCTGCTCGCGGAGTTCGGCAGCCTGGAGCGCGTCACCGGGAAGATGGGCTACGCCGAAGCGTGCCGGCGGCTTGCGCGCATCGCGGATGCGGCGATCTTCCAGCCGGAATCGCCCGAGGTGCCGATCCGGATCCTCGGCGTGCTCGAGTCGGCGGGCCTCGAATTCGACCACCTGTGGGTGATGGGACTCACGGCCGACGCGTGGCCGCTTCCCGCGCGGCCCAATCCGTTCCTTCCCGTGCGCGCGCAGCGCGCCGCGGGCATTCCCCAGGCCGATCCCGCTTCGTCCCTCGAGCTCGACCGTCGCATCACGCAGGGCTGGCGGCGGTCAGCGCGCGAAGTGATTTTCAGCCATGCGCGCGCCGAGGGCGAGGCCGAGCTCGCGCCGAGCCCGCTGATCGCGGACGTGGCGGGGTCGTCGCTCGAGGCCCTCGGCGTGGCGGCTTCGCCCGAGCTGCGCGCGGCCATCCGCGGCGGCGGCCGGATCGAGACCGTCGACGATGCGAACGCGCCTGCAATTACGCAGCCCGAGCAGCGCGGCGGCACCGGACTCTTCCGCGACCAGGCGGCGTGCCCCTTCCGCGGCTATGCGCGCCGGCGCGTGGGAGCCAAGCCCCTGGAGACGCCGCGCATCGGGCTCGACCCGCGCGACCGCGGCAACCTGCTGCACGCGCTGCTCGCCGAGGCTTGGCGAGATCTCCACGACAGCGCGGCGCTCCATGCGCGCACGCCGGCCCAGCTGGGCGAGCTGCTCGATCGCGCTGCCGGGGTCGCGATCGCCGAGGTGAAGCGCAAGCGCGGCGATGCCTTGAGCGGCCGCTTCGAGCGGCTCGAGCGCGAGCGCCTCGTGCGCCTCGCCACCGACTGGCTGGCGATGGAGCGCGGGCGGCCCGACTTCCAGGTGCTCGCGACCGAAGACGCACGCCCGCTCACCTTCGGCGGCGTCACCGTGAAGGCGCGCCTCGACCGCATGGACGCGATCGCGCAAGGCCGCGCCATCATCGATTACAAGACCGGCGAATGCGCGACCTCATCGTGGCTGGGCGAGCGCCCCGAGGAGCCGCAGCTGCCGATGTACGCGCTCGCCGGCATGGACGTGTCGGTCGTCGCGTTCGGGCAGGTCAAGGTGGGAAAGATGGGCTTCAAGGGCCTCGCGCGCGAGAAGGACCTCGTGCCCGGCGCAAACCTCGTCACCGACGATCGCAGCCGGGCGGCGTCGAAGTATCGCGACTGGAACCAGCTGGTCGAAGGCTGGCGGGTGGAGCTCGAACGAATCGGCCGCGCCTTCGCCGCCGGCGATGCGCGCGTCGATCCGAAGCGCGGGCCGCTCACCTGCGTGAACTGCGACCAGCACATGTTCTGCCGCATCGCCGAGAAGGCCGCGTTCGGCGTGAGGAAGGGCGACGAGACCGATGAATGACGCGCTGAACGTGCCCGACCTCGCGGAACGCGCGCGTGCGCTGGATCCCCGCGGCTCCTTCATCGTGCAGGCCCCCGCGGGCTCGGGCAAGACGGAGCTCTTGATCCAGCGCGTGCTGGCGCTGCTCGCGACGGTCGAGCGCCCCGAGGAGATCGCGGCGATCACCTTCACCATCAAGGCCGCGGCCGAGATGCGCCTGCGCGTATACCAGGCGCTGAGCGCCGCGCGCCACGAGGCGCGTCCCGACGCACCCCATCTGCGGCGCACCTGGGACCTGGCGGCCGCGGCGCTCGTGCGCAACGATGCGCTCGGCTGGAAGCTGGAGGAGAGCGCCGAGCGGCTGCGCGTGCAGACCATCGATGCGCTGTGCGCCTCGCTCACGCGGCAGATGCCGGTGCTGTCGCGCTTCGGCGCGCAGCCGGAGAGCGTCGAGGACGCCTCGGCAATGTACGTCGAGGCGGCGCGCGCGTTGCTGGCCCAGCTCGAAGGCGGCGAGGCGGAAGCCGCCGCCGACGTGGGCCGTCTGCTCGGGCACGTCGACAACGATGCCGCGAAGGCCGAACGCCTGCTCTCCGACATGCTCGCGAGCCGCGACCACTGGATGCGCAAGCTCCTGCACGGCCCGGTCGATCGCGACCGGCTGGAGGAGGGTCTGCGCGAAGTGCGCGGCGAGGCCGTCGCGCGGGTGCAGCGCGCGTGGCCGCCGGGATTGGCCGCGCCCGAGCTCGAGGACGTCGCGGCCTGGATCGCGCACGCGAGCGCAATGCTCACCGAAGCGAAAAAGTGGCGTGCGGCCACGCCCCAGGGGCTGAAGGACGTGCCCGGCATGCTCGATCTGCTGCGCGAGTTGAAGAACCTGCCGCCCGCGGTGTTCGACGCGGGCCAGTGGGCGGCGCTCGAGACGATCGTGCGCCTCGCACCGCGCGCGCTCGCCGAGCTTCAGGTCGTTTTCGCACGCCGCGGACAGGCTGATTTCGTCGAGATCTCGCAGGGGGCGTTGCGCGCCCTCGGCCCCGAGGACGAACCCACCGACCTGCTCCTCGCGATCGACTACCGCATTCGCCACATATTGGTGGACGAGTTCCAGGACACGTCGCACTCCCAGTTCGAGCTGTTGAAGCGCCTCACCTCGGGATGGGAGCCCGGCGATGGGCGCACGCTTTTCCTCGTCGGCGACCCGATGCAGTCGATCTACCGTTTCCGCGAGGCGGAAGTCGCCCTGTTCGTGCGCGCATGGAAGGATGGCCTCGGCGGTGTGCGCCTCGAGCCGGTCACGCTTTCGGCCAACTTCCGTTCGCGGGGCGGCATCGTCGAATGGGTGAACGCGAGCTTCGCACGCATCATGCCGCCAGCCGACGACGTGACGCGGGGCGCCGTGCGCCATTCGCCCTCGCATGCGATCCACGCGCACGAGGGCCACGCGGTCCACGTCCATCCGTTCCTCGACGGCGAGAACGGCGCGCTGGGCGCGCACGTGACGCGCATCGTGCGCGATGCGGGCGACGCGAGCGTGGCGATCCTGGTGCGCAACCGCGGCCATCTGCGCGAGGTGCTCCCGCGGCTGCGCGAGGCGGGCCTCGCGTTCCGCGCCATCGAGATCGAGCCGCTCGGGGACCGTCCCGTGGTGCAGGACCTGCTCGCGCTCGCGCGCGCACTCTCCCATCTCGCTGACCGCATTGCGTGGCTCGCGGTGCTGCGCGCACCGTGGTGTGCGCTCGATCTCGCGGACCTCACCGCGCTTTGCGGGGCGCACGATGGCACGACGGTCTGGGCAGCGATGAACGACGGCGATCGCTTGGTGCCCCTGTCGGGCGACGGGCGCGCGCGCGTGGCGCGCGTGTGCGCGGTGCTGCAGCGCGCGCTCGACGACCGTCGCCGCTCGTCATTGCGCACCGCCGTCGAGCGCGCATGGCTCGCCCTCGGCGGCCCGGCCTGCGTGGAACGCGACGTGGACCTGGACGATGCCGACATCTTTCTCGACCACCTCGAGCAATCCGAGTCCGAGGGCGCGTTGGACGACGTGGCCGCATTCGAGCGGTCGATCGAGAAGCTCTACGCGCTCCCCGACCTGGAGGCCCCGGAGCGCCTGCAGGTGATGACGATCCACAAGGCGAAGGGGCTCGAGTTCGACGTGGTGATCGTGCCGGGGCTCGACGAGGGCACGGGACGCGACGACCGCCGGCTCTTCATGTGGATGGAGACACCGGAGGATGCGCTGTTGCTGGCGCCGATCAACGCGGCCGGGGCGGACGACGATCCGGTTTACAGGTTCATGCGCAGTGTCGAGCGCCAGAAGGCCGACCACGAGAATGCGCGCCTGCTCTATGTCGCCGCGACGCGCGCGCGGCGCGATTTGCACCTGCTCGGCTGCGCGAAGGTGGACGAGCACGGGGCGGCGCAGGAGCCCCCCAAGGGATCATTGCTTCAGAAGCTGTGGCCGGTGGTCTGCACCGAGTTCGGCGGCCTCGCGGCCGCGCGCCGCGACGACCGGCTGCCGGGGGTGCCGGCGGCATCCCAGGGCGCGCTTCGCCGGCTCGACATCGCCACGTTCGACTTCGAGGTGCCGCCGGCCGTGGCATGGTCGGCGCCGGGGGAGGCGCTTGCACGGACGGCACTCGAGTTCTCCTGGGTGGGAGATACCGCGCGGCGCATCGGCAGCGTGGTGCATCGCCGCTTGCAGCGCATTGCCGAGGACGAGGCGCGCGGCTGGAACCGCGCGCGCATCGAGCGCGAGCGCCCGGCGTTGCGCCGCGAGCTGACGGCGCGCGGCGTGGCGGCAGCCGAGCTCGACCGCGCGGTCGAGCGTGCGGCCACGGCGCTGGCGCAGGCGCTCGAGGATGAGCGTGGCCGATGGCTGCTCGGGCCGCAGCGCAATGCGCGCAACGAGTACCGCATCTCCACCGTCATCGACGGCGTGCGCGCGATGCTCGTCATCGATCGGATGTTCGATGACGCCGACGGCACCCCCTGGATCGTGGACTACAAGGCCAGCGGCCATGAAGGCGCCGACGTCGAGCGCTTCCTCGATGAGGAGCAGGCGCGCTATCGCGACCAGCTCGAGCGCTACGCCCGTACCCTCGGCAGGAGCGACGCCCGGCGCGGCCTCTATTTCCCATTGCTGAAAGGATGGCGCGAATGGTCGTGAGATATCGGCGTTTATCGGCGATCATCGGCGGACTGTTCTGCTTTTTCGCCCACCCGGCGCTCGCCCAGGAGCTCCTGGAGAAATCCCCGGCCGCCGACTGGCGGGAGATCGAGCCCGAGAACACGCTCTACGTGGAGATCCCCGCGGGCCGCGTGGTGATCGAGCTCGCGGCGCACTACGCGCCCGCCAACGCCGCGGCGGTGAAGCGGCTCGTGCGGGACAGGTACTTCGACGGCGCCTTCGTGATCCGCTCGCAGGACAACTACGTGGTGCAGTGGGCGCGGCCCGAGACCGACGATCGCGCGAAGGCGACGGCGAGCGTGAAGCTTGCCCCCGAGTTCGAACGCCCGATGGACGAGAAGCTTGCGTTCACCAGGCTCGGCTATCCCGACACTTACGCGCCCGAGGTCGGCTTCTCCCGCGGCTTTCCCGTGGCGCGCGATCCGAAGCGCCGGCGGACCTGGCTCACGCATTGCTACGGCAGCGTGGGCGTGGGCCGCGACGACGCCGCCGATTCCGGCAACGGCTCCGAGCTCTACGCGGTGATCGGCCAGTCGCCGCGCGGCCTCGATCGCAACATCACGGTGGTGGGACGGGTGGTGCGCGGCATCGAGATCTTTGCGGTGATGCCCCGCGGCGGGGGTGCCATGGGCTTCTACGAGAAGCCCGGGCAATGGATCCCGGTCATTTCGACGCGCGTCGCTGCCGATGTGCCCGCGGCCGAGCGCACCCCGCTCGAGGCATTGAAGACCGAGAGCGCGACTTTCAAGGCGTGGGTCGCCTCGTGGGCGACGCGCAAGGAGTCGTGGTTCAAGGAGCCGATCGGGCGGATCGGCGTGTGCAACGTGGCGCTCCCCGTGCGCGACAAACGCTAGGGAGCGATTCCCAGTTCCTTGCACAGCCGCGCAACCGTTGCCTTCAGCGTGGCGATTTCGCCCTCCAACCGGTCGACGTTGGACTGGATCGCCGCGAGCTCGCCTGCGGAAAAACCGGTGTCAGAGACCCACTTCGCGCCCGGCGGGAAATGGGTCTCTGACACCGGCTTTTCCGGCTCGCCCGAGAGCAGGTGCACCCAGCGGGTCTCGCGGGCCCCGGGCTGCTTCGGCAACTCCCGCACGTAGGGCTTCTCGGCGAGCTCGTTCAGAAAGGCCTCCACCGAGAGGATGTCGCCGAATTTGTGCAGCCGATCCGTGTTGATGCGCAGCTCGCCCGCAGTCTGGGGGCCGCGCAGAAAAAGCGTCGCGATCAGCGCCACCGACTGCGGGGGCACCCCCAGCACCTTGCCCACGTTCTGCGCGTAGCGCATCACGCGCCCGCCGCTCGACTCCATCACCAGCGAGAGCGACTTCAAATGATCGATCGCGCCCTGGACCTCGGACTCCGCGGCCTCGATCACCGGGTCGCGGCTGGTCTTCTGGTTGGCGCCGGAGACCAGCGCGTTCAGCGTGAGGGGATAGCTGTCGGGAACGGTGTGCTGCTTCTCCACCAGCACGCCGAGAACGCGGGTCTCCAGGAGCGAAAGGGCGATCAAAACTTCACGTTGCCGAGGAGCCCGATCACGCCGATCGCGATGAGGTAGATGGCGACGATGAAGTTGAGCAGCCGCGGCATCACCAGGATCAGGATTCCGGCGAGCAGGGCGATGATCGGGACGATGGTGAGGTGCAGGTTCATGGGCTTCTCCAGGAGTCGGACCCCTTCGACACCCGCCGGCCGCGGCGGTTCGCCTTCACGCCGCGATCCATTCGCGCATCAGCTCGAGCACCTTCCCCGGCTGCTCGATCGACGCCATGTGCCCCGAATCCTCGACGATCGCGAGGCGCGCGCCGGGAATTCCCCTCGCCAGCTCCTCGAGGAGCTCGACCGGCATCAGCGCGTCGTGTCGCGCAGCGATCACGAGCGTGGGGCAGCGAATGGCGGCGAGGCCCGGCCGGCTGTCGATGCGCGCGATGATGGCGCACTGCTGGCGCTTGAAGGCGTCCTTGCCGATGCCATGCGCCATGGAGCCGATGATCCCGGTGAGGACCGGATCCTTGAGGTGCTCGGGCGTCATGAGCTTCGGCAACAGGGACGTCACCACGCCCTCGAAATCACGGTCGGCGAGCGCCATCAGGCGGCGGCGGTTCTCGGTGGCCTCGGCGGAGTCGGGGCGAGCGTGGGTGTTGAGGAGTGCAAGCCGGGCGATGCGCTCGGGCGCCTGGCGCAGGATCTCGAGGGCGACGTAGCCGCCCATGGAGTGGCCCGCGAGGAGCAGCGGGCCGGCGGGGGCCTGCTTGATCGCTTCGCGCGCTAGGCCCGCGATGGTGTCGGCGCGTGTCATGTCGGCGACCACGCACGTGGCGATGCCGGCCGTCCCCGTGATCACCTGCTCGAAGGCGTCGGCGTCCTCAAGCAGCCCGGGCAGTACCAGGACGTTGGCGGGGCTCATCCTTCTCTGATGGTGCGCCACGCAGGAAGTTGCGTACGAGGCTCGCCTCCGCGACCGACATCAACGCAGGCACGTGGCCGCAGTCCGGAATCTCCACCAGCGTCGTGCCCGGCTTGATGTCGAGCATGGTGTTCGCGACGGCCTCGGGAAAGACCTCCGAATGCTCGCCGCGCAAGAGCAGCACCGGGCAGCGCACGCGATACCACGCGTCCCAGAAGAAGAGTCCCGGCGAGAACGGCATCGGGCGGGCGACACGGGCGATCGCCGGGTCGAAATGCAGGCGGAAGCCGTCGCCGTGCTTGCGGGAGCCGTGGACCGCGAAGTGCCGGTACTGCGCATCGGTGAGCGCGCCCCAGTCGCGATGGGTGTGGCGCATGTGGGCCTCCACCGCCTCGATCGTGGCGAAGCTCGCCGGCGCCTCGAGGTTGCGAGAGATCGCCTTCAGCGCGTCGGCGGGCAGGAACGCGCCCACGTCGTTCATGACCAGGCGGCGCACCGGGCTCGAGGGCTGGGACGCGAGCACCATGCCCAGCAGGCCGCCCATCGAGGTGCCGAGCCATTCGACCTCCTTCACGTCGAGGTGCGCGAGCAGCGAGTGGACGTCGGCGACGAACTGGCCGAAGTGATACCCCACGGGCGAGCTGAGCCACGCGCTCTGGCCGCGGCCGGCGACATCGATGCAGATGACCCGAGCCTCGGCTGCGAGCTCCTGGGCGATGAAGTCGAAATCGCGAGCGTTGCCGCTGTAGCCGTGGGCGCAGACGATCACGCGCGGGTTATCGCGCCGGCCCCACTCGGTGTAATGCAGCTCATGGAATCCGCCGACACCCAGGCCGCGGTACGTTCCATGACGAGGCTCGGCCGCGCGTTTGGCTGCGCGGCTGCGCCCCGAGCGGTCGGAGGAGGAGGGCCGCTCGCCCTCCGGTTCGAGTCAATACCTCGGGACGGACCTCCGGAGGAACGGGTCCGCGGCGATCGCCTGGCGGTCGCGCTCGAACGGCTGCCCGGCGCCGGCCCCGGTAAGGCGCTTGGCGGCGTTGAAGAAGCTCATCAGCATTTCGGCGAGGCTGACGGCGATGGCCACGCTGCGCTCCGCCCGGGCGGCGCGGATGTGCTTCTCGATGGCGGCAAAATCAGGGTACTTTTCCTTGAAATTCATGCTGCTCTCCTTGTGGAAGTTTTGACCCCCCTGCTGTTGAAGGTTAAAGATCGGGGTCAGGCACCAAATATAGGTATTATGTTGCAGTGCAACAACCGATCCTTTGTACGGCAACGACCCCAAATAACTGATCCATGGCCAAGGGAACGAACCGCCTGCCCCCGCTCAACGCCCTGCGTGCGTTCGAGGCGGCCGCGCGCCATCTGAGCTTCAAGAACGCGGCGCGCGAGCTGCACGTCACCGCGGGGGCCGTGAGCCACCAGGTCAAGCTTCTCGAAGAGCACCTGGGG
>JANMYH010000255.1:0-2074 GCA_031381925.1 Burkholderiales bacterium
ATCTTCGTCGCCCCCGCTATGGCGGGGGCCCAATGCATCCAAAGCACGTAATTGGGCCCCCGCCTTGGCGGGGGCGACTCGTTCATGACCCCGGAATTCGCGCGAAACCACTACGATCTGCTCGGCCTGCCGCTCGGTTATGCGGTGGACCTCGCGCGCCTTGAGCAGCGCTACCGAGAGTTGCAGTCGCAGGTGCATCCGGACCGGTTCGCCGCGGGCAGCGATGCCGAACGCCGCGTGGCAATGCAGTGGGCCACGCGCGCCAACGAGGCATACCGTACCTTGCGCGATCCCGTGGGCCGCGCGCGCTACCTCCTCTCCCTCAAGGGCTTCGACACGGGTGAAGAGACCAACACTTCGATGCCGGCCGACTTCCTCATGCAGCAAATGGAATGGCGCGAGGCGGTGGCCGCGGCGACCGCCGCGCGCGATGCTCCCGCGCTCGGCACGCTGCGCGGCGACATCGGGCGCGCCCGGGGCGAGATGCTGCAGATGCTTGCACGCGCCATCGACCAGGACGCCAACTTCGACGCCGGCTGCTCGCTGGTGAGAAAGCTAAGGTTCCTCGAGAAGCTCGAGGAGGAGATCGACGAGGCGCTCGAATGAGCGTGGCCGCCGGCACGCGCGCGCGCATCGAAGCGGCGCATCGCTCGAGTGCGTTCTATCGCGGCTACCTCGCCAACCACCACCCCATGGCGATGGTGGCCCTCGACGCCATGGGCGCGTCCCCCGCAGACCTGGACCGCTTCGAGGCGTCGTACCTGCCGCGCCTGGAGTCGATCGCGGCGAGCGTGGTCGTGATCCAGCCCGGCGACGAGGCCGCACACCTCGGTTCGCCACGCGCGTTCCCCGAGTGGGTCGACTACTTCTCGAAGGCGATCGACCACGAGGGCGTGGACGCGGTGCTCGGCCGATGGATCGATCGCCTGGTGCCCGCCGTGGCCGCCGGCGCCTTCCACGGCGCGATCCGAACCGCCTTCGCGCTCGAGTCGCGAGCAGCACGCGAAGCGGCGCATGCGCTGGCGTACTGGGCGGCGGCCTACGAGCCGCTACCGGTGCCGCCGCAGGCCTCCGGCACGCGCTCACCCTACGAGGTGCTGGTGGCGCTCGCGCGGGATCCCGCGCACGCCGGCCAGCGATTGCCCGGGCGTAACATCATCGAGCGCACCGTCGCCGCCGCGACACTGCCCGATTTCGCTGCCTCCGTGGCGAGCGTCGATCCGGCGCAGCTCGACCTCGACGGGATCGCTCGCGCCGTGCTGCGCGCCTACGCGGCGTCGGGCGATTTCACGCTGCTGCACGGCGTGACCGGCACCCATGCGTTCCGTCTGCTCGCACCCTACGCGAGCGATCCGCGCGCCGCGCTCGACGACCTCTGGGCCGCGGTGGTCGCGGCCTACCTCGGCGCGGGCGCCCCGCCCGTCGAGGATTGGGGCCTCGAGGGCAGCGACGCGCTCGACTGGCCCGCCATCCACGCGCGCGCGGTGCGTTGCGAGGACGAGCACGACATCAAGTTCGCGTACACCTGCTGGCGCGAATGGCAGCAACGCGGTGACGAGCTCTACCGACGCGTCGCGAGCGCCCGCGTGTGTGCCGCGATCCGGGCCGCGGCTCCGGCCGACGCGATGGCCTGCTGACATGGCGCTGCTGCAGATCTCCGAGCCGGGTGAGGCGCCCGATCCGCACCAGCGCAAGCTCGCGGTCGGGATCGACCTCGGCACCACCCACTCGTTGGTGGCGACCGTGCGGAGCGGTTCTGCCGAAGTGATCCCCGATGTCGCGGCCCGGCCACTCCTTCCGTCGGTGGTGCGCTACTTTCCCGACGGGCGCACCGAGGTGGGATACGACGCACGCGCCGCGCAAGCCGACGACCCCGCCAACACCATCGTCTCGGCCAAGCGATTCATGGGCCGGGGTGTGGCCGACGTCGCCAAGTACGGTGCGCTGCCCTACCGGTTCGTCGACGCTCCGGGCATGGTCGCGATCGAGACCGTCGCTGGCGCGCGCTCCCCGGTGCAGGTCTCCAGCGAGATCCTCAAGGTGTTGCGCGATCGCGCCGAGGCGGCGCTTGGCG
>JANMYH010000260.1:0-7369 GCA_031381925.1 Burkholderiales bacterium
CGAGGGCCTTGACCGCGTCGTTCAGCGTCTTCGTGTCGAACGCCGCCTTGTTCCAGCCCTGCTGGGCCCACGCGCTGCCCGGCTTCATCAGGCCCGCGGCAATCGCGAGTCCCATCACCGCCGCACCACTCGTGCCCTTCAACACCTTCCTGCGACCGCTATCCATGTTTGCTCCTCAAGTAACCGTCTGAATGGTCCACGTTCGCTCCAACGAGCCTTTACTGCACCCCCCAATTATAAGGCCCCGCCCAGCACCCAACGGATCAGTGCCTTGGCGTCACCTTCCGCCAGGTCGGGACTTGGCGGCATCGGGATCGCCCCCCACGCTCCGCCGCCGCCGTTCCTGAGCTTCTCGAGCAGCCGTGCCTCCGCGCCGCCCTGCCCCTTGTAGCGGGCGGCGATCTCGCGAAACGACGGCCCGACGACTCGTTTGTCCACGGCATGGCAGCTCAGGCACGCCTTGCTTCGCGCGAGCTCGGCCACGTTGCCTGACGCCGCCCCCTTCGCCGCTGGCGGGGCCGCCGCACCGGGCGCCGGCGCGTGAGACGGCCCCGCCGGCCGCTGCTGGTCGACGAGGTTTCCGTGGGAATTCGCGGCGTGCTCGGGCATTCTGGAAGTGAGCGTGCCCGTCGTGGGGCAATTCCTGACGCACGCAACGTTCGCCACGTCGGGCTTGCCCTTGATATCCCAGAGGCCGTGGCTGCGCGTCATGCCGTCGCGATTCGGCAGCCGCTGCTGAACCTCGGCGATGTTCCGGTCCGAAAGCACGAAGTCCGCAGCGAGGATGTCCCCGAGGTGAAGCAGGTAGGCGGTCGCCGCATACACCTCGTCGGGTGTGAGGCTCTTGGGCGCGTCCCACGGCATGGCGCGGTTGATGTAGTCCCAGAGCGTGGATATCGTCGGCAACTTCATGAGTGTGGTACGCGCGGTTTCACCGCCCAGCAGCGATTTCACCCGTCCCGACTTGACGTCGGCGGCCGTGGTCCCGCCCACGAGCGGCGTGAACACCTCGTTCGACTCGCCGAACGTCCCGTGGCACGACGCGCACCGGCCATCCCACACTTTCTGGCCCTGGGCCACGCTCCCCGAGCCCGGAGGCAGCCCCTTGAAATCGGGCCGCACGTCGATGTCCCATGCCGCGATCTCGGACGGGGTTGCCGTCCGGCCAATCCCCGGATACTGCGCGGCACTCGTCATCCCCGTGAAGACGGGGACCCAGACCAGGGCGAAAGCCAGCCTAATCAACCTGGACATTGCTCACTTCGCCCGTCTCGCCGACGCTCCAAGATTGGATCGCATTGTTGTGATAGATCGAACGCTTGCCGCGCACCTCACGAAGCTGCCCGATCCGGGGCTGCACATATCCGGTCTCGTCGATCGCGCGCGACTGGAGGATCGCGGGGCCGCCGTCCCAAACCCAATCGACGTTGAAACGCGTGAGGCACTTGGCCTGTATCGGGCTCTCGAGGCGCGCGGCCTTCCAGTTGCGGCCGCCGTCGGAGGACACGTCGACGCGCCTCACCTTCCCGCGCCCCGACCACGCGAGCCCGGTCACGTTATAGAAGCCGCGATCGAGCAGGTGCTGGCCGCCCGAGGGCGAGGTAATCACGGACTTGCACTCCTGGATCGAGCTGTACTGGCGGTGCGTGCCGTCCGGCATCAAATCCACGTAGTGCAGCGTTACGTCCTTGGTGGCCCACGGCTGGTCGCCGACCTCGAGGCGGCGCAGCCATTTCACCCACGAGACGCCCTGGATGCCGGGAGCCACGAGGCGCAGCGGATAGCCGTTCTCGGGACGCAGCATCTCGCCATTCATCGCCCACGCGACCACCACGTCGTCGAGGGCGCGTTCCATCGCGATGGTGCGCGCAAGCCCCGAGCCGTCGGCGCCTTCGGCGAGCACATACCGGCCGCCCTTCCGGTCGAAGCCGCAATCGTCGAGCAGCGTGGCGAGCTTCACGCCCGTGAACTCGCAGCAGGACAGCATTCCGTGCGTGTACTGGACCGTAGGCACGGCGACGTTGCCCCACTCCATTCCGGTATTCGCGCCGCACTCGATGAAATGCATGCGCGAGACCGCAGGCAGGCGCATGAGGTCATCCATGGTGTAGACCTTCGGCTCCCGCACCATGCCCATCACCATCAGGCGATGCTGGTGCGGGTCGATGTCCCACCACCCCTGGTGATGGCGCTCGAAATGCAGGCCGTTGGGCGTGATGATGCCGAAAAGCCCCTGCAGGGGCGTGAATGACACCGACGATCCGCCGACGCGAGTCAAGCCAGGGCTCTCTCGCCTTTGCAGGTTTTTCTCGTATTCCGACGGAAGTCCATAGCCGCGCGCGGCGACCGGCTGTCCCAGCCCCTTGCTGTGCCGCGGCAGATTGAGGATGGCAGGGTCTCCCTCGGATCCAAGAATGGTGTCAGACACCATTAATCCGGAGGCGGCGAGGAACGCAGAGCGCAGGAATCCGCGTCGGCCGGCCTGCACCTCGGCGACGTGGTCGGGGCGCAGGAAATTCTCGGGGGCGCGCTTCAGGCGGCCTGGGGCATCCATCAATTCAGTCTAGGAACGCCCTGAATATAAGTCAAGTCTAATATTGACGCCGGCTTATATGGCCCCTAGAGTTCGCCCCATGCCCCGCAAGACAACCCTCCCCGACGCCATCTCCGACGACATCTTCGACCTCATCGGGAAAAGCGAGAACATCCGCGAGGCGAGCGAGGCGATGCAGGCGATGGGCCATCCGCTGCGGCTCAAGATCCTCTGCCTGGTCGGCAACCAGGAACTCTCGGTGCTCGAGATCGTGGATGCGGTCGGCACCACGCAAAGCAACATCTCGCAGCACCTGGCGGTGTTGCGCGACCACCGGATCCTGGAGGCGCGCAAGGAGGCCAACAAGGTCTTCTACCGGATCAGCGATCCGCGGGTGCTCAGGATGATCGCCCTCACCCGCGAGATCTTCTGCAGCCTCTGACGCCCTATTCTTTCCAGCGCCCGGCGGCAAGATCGTCGGAGGCGCGGGCCTCCACCCATCGAGCGCCCGTGGGAGTGTCCTCGCGCTTCCAGAACGGCGCGCGGGTCTTCAGGTAATCCATGATGAATTCGCAAGCGGCGAAAGCCTCGCCACGATGCGCGCTCGCGACTCCCACCAGCACAATCTGGTCGCCCGGCACGAGCGAGCCCACGCGATGCACCACGACCATGCCAATCAGGTCCCAGCGCGAATCGGCTTGCGCGCAGACCTCCTCGAGCGCCTTCTCCGTCATGCCGGGGTAGTGCTCGAGCGTCATGCCCCCGATGGCCTGCCCGTCGTTCGCATCGCGCACCAGGCCCACGAAGCTCGCCACGGCACCCACGTCACGCCGTCCCCGCGTGAGCGCATCGAGCTCGCGCCCGACATCGAAATCCTCCGCCTGAACGCGCACGCGCGGCATGGTCAGCCGCCGGTGACGGGCGGGAAGAGCGCCACCTCGTCGCCGGGCTTCAGCGGCGTGGCGAGGCTCGCCATCTGCTGGTTCACTGCAACGCGCCACGGCTTGCCGGCGGCGAGGGCCTCTGCCCATTTTTCGCCGCGTCCCCGCAACGCCTCGATCAGCAATGAAACGGTGGGAACGCCCGCGGGCAGCGAGACCTGCTCGCGCGAGCAGCCGAGCGACTCGCGAAGGCTGGCGAAATAGAGGAGCGTCACCACGAAGCTAGCGCACGAGGCGCGCGCGGTTGAGGCCCAGGTACTGGATGATGAAGCGCGCCAGGGCCTCGGGATCGTCCAGGCCGATCTGCGGCAACGTGGTGTCGAGCGGCTCGTCGGTGGCGATCGCGACCACGTGGGGATCCTCGGGGTAGAGCAACGGCGTGTGCCCTTTCCTGCGGTGCACCTCGACCTTGGGGATCGGCTCGGCCTTGTAGCCCTCGACGATCACCAGGTCGCAGGGCGACAGGTGCCTGAGCTGCTCCTGCAGCGCCGGCTCCACGGCGCCCCGCAGCTCGTGCATCAGCGCCCATCGCTTGGAGGAGCTGATCAGTACTTCGTTGCAACCGGCGTGACGGTGGCGGTACGAATCCTTGCCGGGCTGGTCCACGTCGAACTCGTGGTGCGCATGCTTGATCAGCGAAACCCGCAATCCTTCCCTCACCAGGACGGGGATGACCCTCTCGATGAGAGTGGTCTTGCCGCTCCCGCTGTAGCCGGCGATTCCGATGATCTTCATGCCGCCGATTCTAGCCGCAATGGCTCCTACCGGGGATCCACCACCCCTTTCACTCCTCGGGCAAGCCAGCCCGGCGCAATCCGTCCAACAGCCGCTCGCGTTGCGCCAGGAAAACGGGACGATGGGACAGAATCTCGGCGCGGTGCAGCGCAATCGAGTATCCCGGCCAAAGCGCGAGCAGGAGCTTAACCGCCGCGCGCGCATCGTCCATCAGTCCGGAAACGGCGTAAGCACCGGCCAGGGTCTCGTAGCTGCGGGGCCAAGGCCGGGGTACGTGGACGCTTCGCTCGGCCAGGATCAACCCCTTCTCGTCGTCCCCCAGGTGCAAGTGGGCAAGGGCGAGGTTGCGTATGAAGGTCGACAGCCTGGGATCGCGCGGGCTGAGTTCGATCGACGTTTCCAGCGGGCGAATCGCCAGCATCGGCTCGCCCACGAGGATGCGCGCGATACCCTTCCATTGGTGCGCGAGCGCGAAGTTGGGATTGAGCGTCATTTGCCTCTCCAACGCTTCCAGGGCCTCGTCGAATTGCCCCGCAAAAACAAGCGACGCGCCGAGCACCGTGTGCGCGGTGGGATGATCGGGCTCGAGCACGAGAGCCCTTCGGGATGCGGCCAAGGCCCCTTCCAGGCTTCGCACGCGGTCGGTGGAGGCTCGCGTGGCGAGATCCAGCACGTTTATGTTGGCGAGGGTGACCCACGCGAGGGTGCAGCAGGAATCCAGTTCGAGCGCGCGGGACACTAGCGCCTTGCACTCGGGGCTGGGCTCCGGCGCAGCGTGATGCCACAGGGACCACGCCCGCATCGCCAGGTCGTGGGCCCCCGCCTCGACACCGTTCGCGCCCACGCGCTCGGCCTCCGCGTCGAAGAGCTCGACGTGCAGGGCCTGGGTGACCCGCGCCGCCATTGATCGCTGCAAGGCGTGGAGGTTTTCGCGGCGGCCCTCGAAGCGCTCGGCCCAGAGCTGGCGCGCCGTATCCGTTTCCGACAGGCTGAGGTTGACGGTGACCTCTCCCGCGCCGCGACGAACGCTACCCTCGACGAGGTAGCGCACGCCGAGCTGGCTGCCGATCTCGCGCGCGTCCGCTCCGCGATCGCGAAACGCCTGTGCGGTCCCGCGCGAGATGACGAACGCGCTCGGAATGCGACCCAGGTCCGTGGTCAGGTCTTCCGTAAGACCTTCGGCGAAATAGTCCTGGTCCGGGTCGCCCCCCAGGTTGGCGAGCGGCAACACGATGATCGAAACGCGGTTGGTGCTCCGGACCGGATTCGGCGGTCGCTCGCCGGGCTCGGATCGCGCCACCTGCGCTTCGAGCACATATCCGCGTCGGTGCACGGTCCGAAGCAACGTCTCCTTCGCGTCGCCCAACGCCTTGCGGATCTCCGCGATGCATTGCGCAAGCGAGTTTTCGGTCACCACCAGGTCGGACCACACCTCGCGCAGCAGGTCGTCCTTGACCACCAGCTCGCGAGGATGCTCCAGCAGGTACGCGAGCACCGCGGCAGTTCGCGGCCGCAGGCTGGTGGTTCGGCCCGCCACGGTAAGCGCTCCCGCCTTGGGCTCGAAGGCCGCCTCGCCGAATCGATAGAGGGTATCCATGCCAGTTGAAGCGAGGATACAGCGCACCCCAACCCGGGTGGCGGAGCCCGGCGCGAATTCAGCGAAGTTTCACGGTCCCTTCATGACTTGCTGCTGGCGGCCCTCTACTTTGGGACCGTGATCAATCCACCAGGAGACCGGCCATGAACCCCACCCTTCGTACCCGAGCGCTCTTTGCGGCGCTTGCCTTCGCGCTGGCTTCGTCCACGGCGCACGCCGACATGAAAGGCGAGTGGATCGCCGTGGCGTATGCCGCTACTGCCAGGGCCGAGGCCGAGACGCCGCAGTCGGCGCGCGGAGCCTCTCTGGTACTGCAGGCCATCGAGCGCGCCAGTAGCGCCACGACCGGCGCCAACGGCGCGGCGCGCCGGGAAAATGACCCTGCCGGCGACTGGACCCAGCGTCGCGACGCCTCCGTGGCGATGGCGACCTTTGCGGTCCTCGAGCACCTGTATCCGGAAGCCCAGGCAGACCTCGAAGTGAAGCTCGCCTTGTCTCTCGAGCGGTTGCCCGAGAACGACGCCAAGGCCGAGGGCCTCGTGATCGGCCGGAGGATCGCCGCCGAAGTGCTCGGGTACAAATAGAAAAAACCCCCGGGAACACCGGGGGTTTTTGATCGCGCTTGCCGATTACTTCGAACGGCGCGGGCTCTTGCCCTTGGTCGCGGCCTGGGCGGTCGCAACGCTCTGCTCGACAGTCTTTTCGACCGTGTCATAGATCTGCTTGTTGATCGCGGCCATGTTGTCGTAGGCGCTCTGGGCGGCGGTGATCGCCGACTTCACGTTCGCGACGACGGTCTCGCTGCCGGCGGGGGCGTACTTGAACGCCTCTTCGAGGGCGGCCACGGCTGCTTTCTGGAATTCCGCGTTCTGCTTCTCGATGACGCGCTTGACCTCGCTGCTGGTCTCGGTCGCGGCTTCGAAGGCGGTGCGCGAGTGGGCGTAGGCGCGCTTCAGGGCCGGCTCGAGGGCGGCGGAGTTGATGGCGATGACTTCGTTCACGTCGCGCGCGCCGGCCACTGACTGGGCGTGCCTGGTGGCGAGGGCCACGGATTCGCGGGCGGCGTTGAGGCCGAGCCCGGCGAATTTCTCGACGTTGGCGATGGACAGCTTGGCGAAATAGGAGAACTGCTCGATCGCGGCCTCGTTGGCGGCGGCGAACTGGTCGATTTTCAACATGGCGGCGGATCCTTTGAGGTTTGTTTGCGGTTTAAATGCTGCACTGCACAAACCACATTCTACGCCATCTTCCCTCTACGTCAAGGGGTTTGGCCAACTATTTTTGTTGCACTGCAACACCTCAGGAAACCCCAATACCGACAAGCACTTAGCCCTCCCCCGTGGGCTGCCGGTGCTCGGCCACGAACGCGTGGGCATCGTCGCGGTTCTCGAAGATATGGGGTTTGACCCGCCGCCGGGCCAGCGCCTCGCCGAGCTTCAGCCGCAGGAAGGCACTGGTCGTGTACCGGGTGGCCGTCGTGTAGTAGTACGTCTAAGGTAGCGCAGCATGGCCGAATAGGTCTCGGTCACCCCCGGGTCGACCACGAACTGGTCGTAGTTGGCC
>JANMYH010000340.1:0-3040 GCA_031381925.1 Burkholderiales bacterium
CGGCGCGGTGAAACGCAGCGCATGCGCGATCTCGCCCGAGACTACCTCCTCATAGCGCACCAGGCCCGGCAGGATCGGCAGGCCGGCGGCATCGGCGGACGTCCAGCCCGCGGGGCGCAGCGCGTTCGAGCGCAGGTCGTAAATGGCGCCCGAGCCCGCCTCCCAACTGCCGTCGGCCTGGGGGTAGGCATAGAAGAGCTCGTACAGGATGCAGTTGTCGCGGTCGACCACCAGCACGTGGCGGTCGCCGTCGGAGGAGGCACCGCCCTCGATCGGCGCATTCGGTGGGATGGGGTAGGGGCCCGGGTCGCTCTCGTCGTCGTACTCGAAGGTGACGCGAACACGCGGCTGGTTGCCCGGAACCGTCACATAGGGAATGCCGATGGGCGCACCCTCGTACACGGTGCCGAAGTCGGGGTGTACGCCGCGCGTGGCACCGAGGGTGGCGACGAACGCGTCCGAGGACGGATGGCGCGGCAGCCCGTCTACCGGCGCATTCCAGATGTTGTCCACGGGCAGGACCGGGCACGCCCCGACCTGGGCGCCCGCCGCGGCCGAGAGCGGCAGCCAAAGGGTGAAAAGGCAGGAAAAATGGCGCATACCCGCAGTATCGCAACCCCTGTGCCAAAGCCGCCACAATAGTTGATCAAAACACTCGGAATTGGGTATACTTGAGTAGATTACTCGGGATTGATCCCCCTGCATGCCGAAAGCCGAGGCCCCCATGAGACTCACCACCAAAGGACGCTTCGCGGTCACCGCGATGCTGGACCTCGCCCTCCACGGCGCCGATGGCCCGGTTACGCTCTCCGGCATCAGCGAGCGCCAGAAGATCTCGCTGTCGTACCTGGAGCAGCTTTTCGGGAAATTGCGCCGGCGCGCGCTGGTGGAAAGCGTCCGCGGCCCGGGGGGCGGTTATCACCTGGCGCGCGACGCATCGCTGCTGTCGGTGGCGGACATCGTGCGCGCCGTGGAGGAGCCGCTCGACTCCACCCAGTGCGGCGGGCGCGAGAACTGCCTCGACAGCCGCCGCTGCATGACCCACGACCTGTGGGAGGAGTTGAACGAGACGGTCTATGGTTTCCTCGCGGGCGTGAAGCTCTCGCACCTGGTCGAAAAGCAGCGCACCAAGCCGGTCTCGATCACGCGCGGCCACGCACGCTCGCGCGATCCCCACTCCATCCTGGCTTGAAGGGCCGGTCGACATGAACGCACGCAGCCATCCGATCTACCTCGATTACTCCGCCACCACGCCGGTCGATCCGCGCGTGGCGGAGAAGATGATTCCCTGGCTCACCGAAAATTTCGGCAACCCCGCCTCGAGGAGCCACGGCTACGGCTGGGAGGCCGAGGAGGCGGTGGAGGACGCGCGCGCCGAGGTGGCGAGGCTGGTGAACTGCGACCCGAAGGAGATCGTCTGGACGTCGGGCGCCACGGAGTCGGACAACCTCGCCCTCAAGGGCGCGGCGCATTTCTACAAGACCCGTGGCAAGCACCTGGTGACGGTCAAGACCGAGCACAAGGCGGTGCTCGATACGATGCGCGAGCTCGAGCGCGAGGGCTTCGAAGTCACCTACCTCGACCCCGAGCCCGACGGCCTCGTGGACCTGAAGAAATTCACGGCGGCGTTGCGCCCCGACACGATCCTCGCCTCGGTGATGCACGTGAACAACGAGATCGGCGTGATCCAGCCGATCGCCGCGATGGGCGAGATCCTGCGCGCGAAAAACATCCTCTTCCACGTGGACGCCGCGCAATCCACCGGCAAGGCGCCGATCGACCTCGAGCAGCTGAAGGTCGACCTGATGAGCTTTTCGGCCCACAAAACCTACGGGCCGAAGGGGATCGGCGCGCTGTATGTGCGGCGCAAGCCGCGGGTGCGCCTGGAAGCGCAGATGCATGGCGGCGGGCACGAGAAAGGGTTCCGTTCCGGGACTCTTGCCACCCACCAGATCGTCGGCATGGGCGAGGCGTTTCGCCTGGCCCGCCTCGAGATGGCCGCCGAAGGCGAGCGCATCCGCATGCTGCGTGACCGGCTCCTCGCGGGCTTCAAGGACATGGAAGAGATCTACGTGAATGGCGACCTCGACCAGCGGGTTCCCCACAACCTCAACGTGAGCTTCAACTACGTCGAGGGCGAGTCCCTCATCATGGGCATGAAGGAGCTGGCGGTCTCGTCGGGTTCCGCGTGCACCTCGGCCAGCCTCGAGCCGTCGTACGTGCTTCGGGCGCTCGGCCGCAACGACGAGCTGGCCCACAGCTCGATCCGCTTCACGCTGGGCCGTTTCACCACCCAAGCGGATATCGATTTCGCGGTGAAGCTCATCCGCGAGCGCATCGGCAAGCTGCGCGAGATGAGCCCCCTGTGGGAGATGTACAAGGACGGCATCGACTTGAATTCCGTGCAATGGGCAGCACATTGATCTGAGGCAGGAGACGAAAATGGCATACAGCGAAAAAGTCATCGATCACTACGAGAATCCCCGCAACGTCGGCTCCTTCGGCAAGGAGGAGGCAGGCGTGGCCACCGGCATGGTCGGCGCGCCCGCCTGCGGCGACGTGATGAAGCTGCAGATCAAGGTAAACAAGGACGGCATCATCGAGGACGCCAAGTTCAAGACCTACGGCTGCGGGAGCGCGATCGCCTCCTCGTCGCTCGTCACCGAGTGGGTGAAGGGCAAGTCGGTCGACGAGGCCGCGACGATCCGCAACACCCAGATCGCCGAGGAGCTGGCACTCCCGCCGGTCAAGATCCATTGCTCGATCCTGGCCGAGGACGCCATCAAGGCGGCGGTGGCCGACTATCGCAAGAAGTACGGCGGCGCGGCGGATGCCGAGCCCGACAAGAAGGCGGCGGACTGACATGGCGGTTACCCTCACGGATCGCGCGGCGCAGCACGTGCAGCGCTACATCGAGAAACGCGGCAAGGGCGTGGGCCTGCGCCTGGGCGTGAAGACCACCGGCTGCTCGGGGCTCGCGTACAAGCTGGAATTCGCCGACGACATCAAGCCCGAGGACGTCTCTTTCGAGACCAACGGC
>JANMYH010000349.1:0-4114 GCA_031381925.1 Burkholderiales bacterium
TCGACGAGCCGATCCAGAAGACCGCGTCGGGACCGCTGTCCTTGCGGATCGCGAGCAGCTTGTCGCCGATCTCGTTGATCGCCTGCTCCCACGAGATGCGCTTGTACTTTCCGCCCTCGAGCTTCATCGGATACTTGAGGCGGTGCGAATGCTCGGTCATCCCGTGCTCGCGGATGGAGGCACCCTTGGCGCAATGCGCACCCATGTTGATCGGGGAGTCGAACACCGGCTCGTGGCGCACCCACACGCCGTCGGTGACGACCGCGTCGATCGCGCAGCCCACCGAGCAGTGCGTGCAGACCGTTCGCTTGACCTCCGTGTTGCCGGTCTTCGCCTGGGCGCGAGCCTCGCCGATCATGTTGAGCGGCAGCTGCGAGGCGAATGCGGCGGCGCCCGCGGTGATGCCCGTGCCCTTGAGGAACGTGCGACGGTCGACGGTCCTCGCGGCGAGCGAATTGACCGCGCGGGCGAGCGGGTTGACCGGCTGGACCTGACCTTCGGATTTGCGCGTGAGCAGCATGGCGGGCTCCTCAGACTTCGGTGGTCTTGTAGTACTTCAGGATGTGCTCGGAGACGTGATAGCCGCTCGGCTTGGCCGACACGTCCGCAGCCGCGGCCTTGGCAGCCGGCTTGCCGATGCCGGTTGCGACGGCGGCGACGGCGCCCGCTCCGCCCAGTCCGGCGGCGAGCAGGAAATTGCGGCGGTGGATGGGTTTGGTGGTTTTCATCTCGGGCCTCCAGTTTTTGGCGAAGACTTGCACTATTCCAGCGAGAACGATTCGGTTTCGAGCACGGTGAAGGCGGCACCGACCGCGGCCACGGGGCGATAGTAATTCGCCTCGGGCGCGCGGCCAACCGCCGCAAAGAATTTCCTGAGCACGGGCTCGAGGTGCGCCTGGAAGAAGCGCTTCTGCTCGAGCACCGCGGCGGGGGTGCGTCCCGCACCGCCGGACACCAACACGCGCATCACATCGAAGAGGCCGGCGACGTGGTCCTCGGGCTCGACCACGCTGTCGGGGCGGCCGAGGCCGAGGGCGGCCAGGTCGGCCTGGATGCGCACCCGAGGGTGGTCGATCGAAGGGGCGCCGCTGTAGAACCCGGCGAACAGCGACACGGGGGACTTTCCCATGCCGATGAAGAGGGTTTCGTATTCCTCGCGGGCCGCCTCGGGATCCATCACCGACGAGGCGCGCACCAAGTCGTCCCAGGCCTTCGCAAGCGCGCACTCGCCTCCGGCGGGAATCGGCCCCGCGGCGCCGAGACTCGCGAGCAACGCGGCATCGGGGGCCGCGTGGAAGAGCCGCGCGAGCAATGCGTAGAAGTCGGCGCGCGCGGCCTCCTCGGGCGGGATGGCCCGGTGGATGGCGACGGGGGCGGCCACGGCTTCGACGCTCACGAATCGGCTCCCAGCTTCAACACCGACAGCTCGTTCTTGGACGACATCATGTCCACGACGCGGCAGTCGGCGCACATCTGCAGGCGGCGCAGCGCATCTCCCCCGGCAAACATCGAATGGCCTGCAAGCCTTCCCGTCATCGCATCGACCATCTGCTTGGTGCCGAACGGCTTGCTGCAGCGCACGCAGTGAAACGGCTGGGCCTCGTTCAGCACGCGCGCCTCGCGCGCGGCGGGCGTGAGCAACATCCGAGGGGCGAGCGTGATCGCCTCTTCCGGGCAAGTCGCCTCGCAGAGGCCGCACTGGACGCAATTGCGCTCCAGGAACTTGAGCAGCGGCTGGTCGACGCCATCCATCAGGGCCGATTCGGGGCACGCGCCGACGCACGCCATGCACATCGTGCACTTGGCGCGGTCGACCAAGACCTGGCCGTAGGGAGCGCCCGCGGGAAGCGCGATCTCGTCGACACGCGTGGGTGCCTGGCGGAGCAGGTGCTCGACCGCGAACTCGATCGCGGTGCGCTTGTCATTGGCGAGGAGGAATGTGCCCGGTGTCGTCACGCCTTGGGTGGGAGCAAGGCCGGCAAGCGCTTGCGCGAGCGCACCGGGCGTCGCGGCCTCGATCAGCGCGAAATGGGTTCCGGCATATCCCAGCTGCGACAGCACCGCCTGACCGATGGCCATCTGCTCGCGCAATGCCGCGACGTACTCGCGGTCCTCGGAGCCCGCCGACAGCACGACGACCTGGGAGGCCCCGAAGGCGACTGCGGGCAGCAACAGGTCCAGCCCGATCGCGGCGACGTGCCACGTCTCCAGCGGAAGCGCGCGCGCGGGCAGGCCCGCCCCCGACGCTGCCGCGGCTGCGAGCAGGTCACGCCCGTCGGCGCCGTTATGGAAAACGATGCAGGGCTCGACGCCGGCGGCGAAGCGGTAGGCCGAAAGCAATTGCTTCAACTGCGCGCCGCGATCGGCGACGCGCGGGTACTGGTAGCTCATGGCGCCCGAAGGGCAGACGGTCGAACAGGCGCCGCAGCCCATACACAGGTGCGGATCCACCTTGACATGGTCGCCGTCGGACGAGATCGCCTCGGTGGAGCAGATCTCGACGCATTTGTTGCAGCCTTCGATTGCCGAGCGGCTGTGCGCGCAGATGTTCTCGCGGTAGGCGAAGTAGCGCGGCTTCTCGAATTCGCCGACCGCCTCGCGCAGCTCGTCGAGTACGGGCGCAAGCGATGCGTCGTCGGCGGGTGCGTGGAAATAGCCCTGCGGCGGCTGGCGCATCGCGAAGAGCGGCACACGTGAGAAATCGAGGACCAGGTCGAATTTGGCGGGCGTTGGCGTGGCGGCCGCGCCGGCCGCTGAATCCTGCAGCCCCGAAACGGTGGCGGTGAACTCGCCCAGGTATCCGCTGAGCGACGCGATGCGCCCCGACCACGACGCAAACGACTGCGCGCCCGGCGCTTGTTTCGGCTCGAGCAAGGTCACGTGGAGCTGCGCCGCGAGGGCCGCCGCCGCCGCGCGGGCGCGTTCGCGCGAGTCACCCGCGACGATCAGCAGGTTGCCCCTGGAGCGATAGGAAATGCTCGCGACGGGATCGGGCGGTGCGAGGTTGAAGAGCGAGGCGAGCGCTGCGATCTTCGGCCCGCATTCCTCGGGGCGTGAAGACCAGCCCTGGGTTTCGAGCGTAAACAGGTCGTCTCGGAGGTCGGATCCGGATATTGCCGCGAGCGGCGCGGCCGATGAAGACTCGAAACCTACGGTCATGCAGTGACATTTCCCGCCATCCCGGGCTGCCCGCCCGGAATCGCTCTCCTCGTTTGTCGGCCCCGGACCTCTGTGACTCGGGGTTAGGCATTCGCCTTCTTATGCGAAGAGTCTACACCGAAAGAAACGCCATCAACCCGGCGGCTTGGCCGCGGATTCCTGCAGCTCCGAGGGGGGTGATACAGCACTCGGGGTATGGGATGGAATGGGCGGCGCCGTCGCCGCAAGGGGCTGTTCCGACTCGATTTTTCCGCCAGGCGGGACGGGGGGCGGGACGGCCGCGGCAGCCTCGGCGCGGGCGGCCTCCTCGCGGTCGCGCTCACCCCGGTCGCCGAGGTAGGCAAACTGGGTCATCTTCTCGAGCCAGCCCTCGGGAAGCGGGTCGGGCTTCGAGTAGTCGTCGATGTACACATCGAGCCCGTCCATCACGTTGAAGCGCGGGTCCGTGAAGAGCGTTTTCAGCGCCTGGCGCCGCGTCCCGGGGTCGACCTTCGCGTTCATGAACGGCTCGAAGTTCGATTCCGGCGTCAGGGATTCCAGGGACTGGAGCGGCGCGGGCGGCTTCTCTTCGACCCGCGCGGGAGATTGGGTCCCCCCCGGCTTCGAGATTGCCGGGGCAGGCTTCTCGGGGACGACGCCCGCGGCTGGCGGGTCCGCCGCCGCTGCAGGCGTCGCTTTTGACGCCCGTTTGCGGCGCGACCAGCGGGAAAGGAAATTGTCGTCGCTCACGACGATCCCGCTTTGCGGAACTGCCCTTCCTTGCCTTCGAAGGACTGGGGCCGGCGCCGCTTCTTGGGCTCGGGGCGGTAATTCTCGTCGACCCAGAGGGCCATCCACTGCGTGAGCTCGGGCCACGCCACCGCGCGCTCCACCTTCTCGCCCCCATCCATCCAGCGTGCCGCCTCGTTGTACGAAAGCGTGGCCATGAAGGGATAGGGCTCGCTCGTGGCCTCGT
>JANMYH010000363.1:0-1663 GCA_031381925.1 Burkholderiales bacterium
TCGGAGGCTTTTTACAAGAAGAGCGGCGCGGGGCTTTACGGCGATGCGGTGACGGAACTCGACTGGAGCGTCGGCCAGGTGCTCGCGAAACTCAAAGAGCTGGGCCTCGATGAAAACACGCTCGTGATGTTCACCAGCGACAACGGCGCGACATTCGGCGGCAGCACGGGTGGATTGCGCGGGATGAAGGGCAGCACTTATGAAGGTGGTTATCGCGTACCGATGATCGCCCGCTGGCCGGGACACATTCCAGCCGGCCACACCAGCGCAGAGCCGGCGGTGATGATGGACTTGTTTGCCACGACATTGAAGGTCGCAGACATCGCGCCACCAAAAGAGGTCGTGATCGATGGTCGCGACATCATGCCATTGCTCACGAGTGACGCAAAAAGCCCGCACGACGCAGTCTTTGGTCACAAGCAATCGAAGCTCGCCTGTGTTCGTGATGGGCGCTGGAAGCTGCACGTTCTTGCACCCGGCATCGGCCTGGCCAGCGTCTTCAAGCCCGGCGAGAAGTATGTCGATCCGCGAGGGCCCGATGGCGTGACCATTCTCGCGCCCTATGAGCAGGCTCAGCCCAGCGAGCACCCCGGAACCCAAACCGGCGACGCGCCCAAAGCGATGCAGCTCTTTGATCTCCAAAATGATCCGAACGAGCAGCATGACATCGCTGCCGCACATCCGGACGAAGTGAAACGACTGAAGGCCGCCTACGATGCCATGAACAAGGACGTGCCTGTCATTGAGGAAGTGAAGCGCGTGCCGATCAAGTGATCAGTCTTCCTCCCGCGTCACAAACCGCTTCCGGTGCCAGATCAGCCACAGCGCGGCGAGCGCACCCCACGTCCAGGCGGCATAGATGTGATGTGAGATGGTCGTCGAGGGAATCCAGGCAGGTGTGGCGCGCGTCGCGGCGGTGAGGATGCCGAGGAAGATCAGGAAGCGCACGAAGCCGGATCGATTCGAGAAGCCTGCGAGATCGCCGCTGTGGCCGAACAGGACGCGACTGGCGACGACCAGGATCAAGAGCCCGAAGCCGCCGATGTAGAGCAGATGCTCGATGGAAATGTGCTGCGTGTAGAAAAAACCAGCCAGGGCGAGGCCGAGAAAGCCGGTGACGAGCGACCACTTCATGCCAGCGGCGAGTGAACCACGCGGAGGATCGTCCGCGGCCTTCCGCCAGCGAACTTCGACGAGGAGATAGGCTGCGGCGGTGATGGCTCGCAATGCATAGCCAACGAGCGGCCAGCCGAATGCTTCAACAAAGAAGCTGCCGACAAGCAGCGCGGCTGCTGCGATGGTGCGCACTCGCTTGTTGCGTGCTTCGAGCGGCGTCTTTGGCTCGCCGAAATCGCCGCCGAGCATGCGCGGAAAAATGAACGAGCCGATCCCGAGCACGGGCGGGAGCAGCAGGCCTTGATACAACAACAGTCCGGCGAGGCGGAAGTGCCGCGGATCGGTCAGCGTCGATGGTGCCAGCGAAAGCAGCGATCCCGTGATGCCACAGATCAAACCGGTGAGCGCCAGCAGCATCTGCGGTGGCGGCATTTCTTTGCCAAATCGCACGACGCGAGTGACGAGACTGGCGAGCAATGAAAAGAGCAACGCGGCAAACAATGCATCGCCCAAAGATTGGTGCAGTCGCAGATGGCTGATCGCACTG
>JANMYH010000396.1:0-2207 GCA_031381925.1 Burkholderiales bacterium
TCCTCCAACAGTGTCGACGCGATCAACGCGGTCACCGAGGAGTTCAACAAGAAGTATCCCGACATCAGGATCTCTTCGGTTCGCGGCAGCACGGGCGCGATGATGCAACGCATCAAGGCGGAAGCCGGAGCGCCCAAGGCCGACATCTTCTGGTCGGGCGGCTTCTCGGTGCTGCGCCTCTACCAGGAATACTTCGAGCCCTATCGGTCACCCGAGTACGCGAGCCTGCAGGCGGGCTACCGGGATCCCGCGGGCCTCTGGGCCGGTACCAACGCCCACGTGATGGTGATCATGGTGAACAAGCGCGCGCTGAAGGGCGATCCGATGCCGAAGACGTGGTCGGACCTGGCGCACCCGCGCTGGAAGGACCGCCTGGTGGTGAGCGACCCGGAGAAGACCAGCTCGTCTTTCGCAACGCTCTACGGCATCGAGCAATCGATCGGCAGGGAGCCGCTCAAGGGGATCGCGAAGAACGCGACCATCACCAGCACCGCCTCCCAGGTCTTCGACGGGGTCGCCAAGGGCGAGTTCGCCGTCGGCATGACCATGGAGTACGCCGCGCAGGAGTATGTCTCCGGCGGCAACAAGGACATCGAGATCGTCTATCCGACCGAGGGCACGTACATCGCCCCCGAGGGCATGGCCCTGGTGAAGAAGGCGCCGAATCCCGGGGAAGCGAAGAAGTTCTACGACTTCCTCGCTTCGAGGCAGGCGCAGGAGATGCTGGTGAGGAAGTTCTTCCGCCGCCCGATCCGCGACGACGTCGACACCACGGCGGTGGGCCTGCCGCGCACCACCACCTTCAAGGTGGCGCCGATCGACGACGTGAAGGCCTCGGCCGCGCAGCCCGCCTTCATCGCCTCGTGGAAGGAGCTGGTCGCAGGCAAGTAGTCACTTGAAGTCGAGGCGGTCCTGGCGGATGTAGCCCTCGAAGGGCGCACCCGACGCGGACCGCGCCCGCCACCACTCGGTGCCTGTTTTCTGGACGAGGACGGGCGAGCCCGGAGGCAGCTCGATGACGATTGCCGACTCGAGCCTGGGACCGCCGCGCACGTTGGTCTTCCCGCTCGAAAGGACGCGCGCCGCTTGCCAGGCCGGGTCGGGTTGGGGCGCGGGCTTCGCAGGCGCCGCCTCGGTTTGGGGGGCGGGTTTTGCAGGCGCGGGCGGTGTCACGGCGACGGCGGGCTTGGGGGGCGCTGGCGGGGCCAAAGCGACCGCAGGTTTGGCGGGCGCTGGCGGCGTAGCAGCCGGTGGAGGCGCAGCGGGTGCGTACGCCGAGACCTCGCCGCAGTTGGCGAAGACCGAGTCCAGCTCCCGGTTGTAGGGAAGCAGATCGAATTCCACCTTCGCGGTTTTCTGGGACCAGCCCGCGGGCAGGACCACTTCCTGCATCACGCGGATCGAGACGCACTCGCGCAGCGGGAACGGGCGGAAGCCCTGTGCCAGCGCGTCGCCGATCTCGTTCACGCTCCAGCGCGCCAGCAGCTCTTCCTGAATCAGCTTCTCGTCCCAGGGCTGGATCGGCCGATTGCAATAGAGGCGGGGGTCCGTGCTGGGTCGCAAGCCCTTGGGATCGTCCGGCGCGGTCGCATTCGCGAGCTCGATCGCGAACCGGCCACCCTTCTGGCACGAGAAGTAGGCGCGGGAAAAGACCTTCGCGTTTCCCACCGGCGTCTCGACCGGGTTCTTGATGTATGCGAAACGGATGTTGCCGAGGATCGGGTGGCCCGCTTCGCGGATCTCCCACTCGAGCGCGTGCACGGGCAGGACCACCAGGAGGAAAACGATCGCAAGGAAACTGCTCTTCGCTGTCGGAGCCATTCCCCGAAATGATACGTCACATGTTCCTGAACAACGGCATGAAGCTGATGCTCACCGCGAGAGTCTCCGGCCGGTTCTTGAGCGTCATCGTCCCCCGGCCCGAATCGTCGCGCGTGATCCCGGCGGTCGCCGTCATGTTCACGATAGTGGTGCGATGGATCTGCTTGAAGACCACGGGATCGAGCACGTCGAGCAGGTCGCGCAAGGGCTTGCGAATCAGCGCCTCTCCCGCCGCCGTGACCACGAGCGTGTATTTGTCGTCGGACTTGAAATAGGCGACGTCCTCGACCGGGTACACGCGCGTTTCCTTCCCGGCGCTGGCGGTAATCCAGGCGAGCGGCGGGTTTTTCGCCTGGTTGGGTACCTTCGCGCGAAGCTGCTCGATG
>JANMYH010000143.1:0-2695 GCA_031381925.1 Burkholderiales bacterium
CTGGTACGACGGGATCGCGATCGCGGCCAGGATGCCGATGACCGCGACGACAATCATGATTTCGATGAGCGTGAACCCGCGCGCTTTCTTCAATGCAGCCTCCCCTTTTGTGGGCTTGCCGAACCTTAAAGGGGGGCGGCCCGGCGGGCAACGGCCGTCCGACCAGCGGCGCGGTTCGGGGGGGCGAGCGGCAGGCCCGGTGGGCCGAACGGCAGGGTCAGGCGGCGGGCGGGGCCAGGCCCCGGGGGAGCGGGAAGGTGACCGCTTCGCTTATGCCCTCGAGCTCGCGCACCCGGCGGGCGCCCAGGGCCTGGAGGCGCAGGATCACGTCGTGCACCAGGACTTCGGGGGCGGACGCGCCGGCGGTCACGCCGATGGTGCGCTTGCCGGCGATCCACTCGGCCTTGAGCTCGGCCACGTTGTCGACCAGGTAGGCGTCGCACCCCAGGTTGCGCGCGACTTCCCGCAGGCGGTTGGAGTTGGAGCTGTTGGGCGAGCCCACCACGATCACCACATCGCACTGGGGCGCCATGAACTTGACGGCGTCCTGGCGGTTCTGGGTGGCGTAGCAGATGTCGTCCTTCTTCGGCCCGATGATTTCCGGGAAGCGCGCCTTCAGCGCCGCGACGATGCGCGCCGCGTCATCCACCGACAGCGTGGTCTGGGTCACGTAGGCGAGCTTCCCGGGGTCGGCGACCTGGAGGCGGCCCACGTCTTCCTCGTTCTCCACCAGGTACATGCCGGTTTCGGACTGGCCCATGGTGCCTTCGGCCTCGGGATGGCCCTCGTGGCCGATCATGACCACCTCGCGCCCCTGGGCGCGCATCTTCGAGACCTCCACGTGCACCTTGGTGACCAGCGGGCAGGTGGCGTCGAACACCTTGAGGCCGCGCGCATCGGCCTCGCGGCGCACGTCGAGCGCGACGCCGTGGGCGGAGAAGATGACCGTGGCGCCCGTGGGGACCTCGTCGAGCTCCTCGACGAACACCGCACCCTTGGCGCGCAGGTCCTCGACCACGAACTTGTTGTGGACGATCTCGTGGCGCACGTAGATCGGCGCGCCATGCAGGGTCAGCGCGCGCTCGACGATCGCGATCGCGCGGTCGACGCCCGCGCAGAATCCGCGCGGCTTGGCCAGCAGCACCTCGGCGGAATCGTCCGCGGCCGGCAGGGTCGAATCGGTCATGGCTTCTCCTGGCGGGCAACCCGTACGGGAGCCCGCCGGCCCGGGCGCAGGCTCTCCCAGATGAGCAGGGCGACGCCGATCGTGATGGCCGAATCGGCGACGTTGAAAGCGGGAAACGAGTAGCCGCCGGCGTGGAGCTGCACGAAATCGACCACGTAGCCCAGCCTCACGCGGTCGTGGAGGTTGCCGATCGCCCCCCCCAGCACCAGCGCGAGCGACGCGGCGAGGAGGCGATCTTCGTGGTCGCGCCGCAGCATCACCACGATCACCGCGGAGATGACGAGGGTGACGGCCGTGAAGAACCAGCGTTGCCAGCCCCCCGCGCCCGCCAGGAAGCTGAACGCGGCCCCGGTGTTGTGGACCAGCACCAGGTTGAAGAACGGCAGGATCGCGCGCGACTCCCCGTACTGGAAGGCGGCCGTGACCCACGCCTTGGTCGCGAGGTCGAGCACCACCACGGCCGCCGAAAGGGCGAGCCAGCGCATCCACGCGTGGCGGGAGGTCCTAGGCATGCACGCGCGCCTCACCCGCGCCCTCGAGGTTGGCCACGCAGCGCGCGCAGATCGTCGCGTGGCGCGGGTTCGAACCGACGTCCGCGCGCCAATGCCAGCAGCGCTCGCACTTGCGTTCGGCGCTCGCGTCGACCTGGACCCTGGGCTCCCCCACAGCCTTCGAGTCGAACGCCACGGCTTTGGACGTGATCATCACGAACTTGAGGTCATCGTCGAGGGACCTCAATAGCGCGAGGTCATCCCCGTGGACACCCACCTCCACCTCCGCCTGCAACGACGAGCCGATCGCGCCCGCCGCGCGCGACTCCTCGAGCTTCTTCTGCACGATGCCGCGGATCTCGCGGATGCGTTGCCAGCGCGCCAGCAGCTCGGGCTCGCCCGCCTGCGGCGGCAGCACGTCCTTCCAGGTGTGGAAGAAGATGCTGTCGGGCATCGCGTCCGGTGAATCCGCGGACACCGGGTGCAGGACCTCCCACGCCTCCTCCGCGGTGAACGACAGGATCGGCGCCATCAGGCGCAGCAGCATCTGGGTCACGTGGTGCAGGGCGCTCTGCGCCGAGCGCCTCGCGGGGGATGCCGTGGCCGCCGTGTAGAGGCGGTCCTTGAGGATGTCGAGCCAGAATCCGCCCAGGTCCTCGGAGCAGAAATTCTGCAGGCGCTGGGCGACGAGGTGGAACTCGAACTTCGCGTAGTCGGCGGCGCACGACCGTGCCATCGCGCGGGTCATCGCGAGCGCATAGCGATCGACCTCGAGCCACTGCTGCACGGGCAGCGCGTCGCGCGCGGGATCGAAGTCGGAGGTGTTTGCGAGCAGGAAGCGCAGCGTGTTGCGGATGCGCCGGTAGCCCTCCACCACGCGCTTCAGGATTTCGTCGGAGATGAAGAGCTCGCCCGAATAGTCGCTCGAGGCGACCCAGAGGCGCAGGACCTCCGCGCCGAGCGAGTCGGACACCTTCTGGGGGGCGACCACGTTGCCGAGCGACTTCGACATCTTGCG
>JANMYH010000147.1:0-17620 GCA_031381925.1 Burkholderiales bacterium
CGTCGCGGCGCTGGACCTCTCCATGCGCTTCATGCATCACTGACCCGAAAGGATTTCCTCCATGGGACGTTTGGCTGCTTTCCTGCTCGCCGCTCTACTCGCCGGCTGTGCCACCACCGGTGAGCGCGATCCCAAGGACCCCTGGGAGGTGTTCAACCGCGGATCGTTCTCCTTCAACGAAAAACTCGACGCGGCGGTCCTGAAGCCCGTGGCGACCGGGTACGTGAAGGTGGTCCCCGCTTTCGCGCGCGAAGGGGTCAACAATTTCTTCGACAACCTCGAGGATGTGGGCACGGGGCTCAACAACTTCCTCCAGGGCAAGCCTCGCCAGGGCGCCTCCGACCTGGGGCGTTTCGCGGTGAACACGGTGCTCGGCGTCTTCGGGCTCTGGGACATCGCGACCCCGATGGGCCTCGAAAAGCACTACGAGGATTTCGGCCAGACCCTCGGCGTCTGGGGCGTGCGCTCCGGGCCCTACCTCGTGATCCCGCTCCTCGGCCCCTCGACCGCGCGCGATGCGCCGGCGAAGATCGTCGATCCGAGCTGGTATTACAGCAGCGCCATCGACAACAACACGCTGTACTGGAGCATCTGGGGCCTGGACAAGGTGCGCATCCGGGCGAACCTCTTCCAGTCGGAGAAGCTGCTCGACGAGGCCGCGCTCGACAAGTACACGTTCATCCGTGACGCCTGGCTGCAGCGCCGCCGCAGCATGGTCTTCGACGGCAATCCACCGAGGCTCAAGGAAGACGAGTGACACTCGGGTACAAGCTCGCGATCGTTTTCGTCGCGTTCGTCACGATCCTCGCGATCGTGATCTACATGGCGTTTCGCGAGCGCCGCCTGGGCAAGAGCATCAAGGATGACGATATCGCCGGCCAGCAGGCCTCCGATGCGCGGGTGCTGACGGTGATCTTCTCCGCCATCATCGGCGGGATGCTGCTCACCCTCGTCGCCGCCTGGCTGGTCTTCTTCTAGATTCAGTTCCGGCGGCCGACGGTCCAGCCGATGAGGCCGAGGATCAGGGCGGTCACCCCGAGGGCGAGGAGCGCGATGTTCTGCCAGTTGGGACTGGCGGCCGCGTCGCGGACCGGCACGTTGGCGAAGGCGATGCCGTCGGTATCGTCCGGAAGGGTGCCGATGTTCGCCACCGCGCCCGACGCCACGTTGATCGCGACCAGGCGCGTAGACGCGGGAGCACCGGCGTTGGAATTGACCGCCAGCAGCAGCCCCTGCGGCGTGAACGTCATCGAGTTGATCGCGCTGTCGAAGGGCGCCCCGGTGAGCGTGGGCCCGGCCTTCATCGCCCCGGTCGCGATGTCTACCGTATCGAGCGTGCCTGCCGCGCCCTTCGGCGTGATGTAGGCGTTCCCGGTCGCGTCGATCGCGAGGCCCGCGGGCGGGCCCGCCGGGCCCGCGGTGCCGATCGGGGTCACCGAACCCGTGTCCAGGTTGACGATGCCGAGCTGGCTGGTCGTCGGCAACCAAGCGAACAGGATGCCCGCGCGGCTGAAGGCGACGTCGGAGCCCCCGTGCCGCAAGGGCCCGATCATGCGCACGTCCCCAGTCCCCGGGTCGATCGTCACCAGGGAAGTCGGGACATTGCGCGATAGCGGCGAGGTGATCCCGTAGAAGACACCCGTCGACGGGTGCACCGCGAGCCCGGTGATCCCGACCGGCGCCGAGCCGTTCAGGCGAATCGGAGCGACAAAGGAGGCCGAGCCGGTGGCGAGGGCCACCGTGTACAGGCTGCCGCCGACCAGGCCCGCCGGTTCAGCGACCGTCCGCACGCTTGCCGCGTAGAGCTTTTGCGCCGCGACCCCCGGGGACGCGGCCAACCCCATCACGAGCAGCGCGGCCGACATCGAGGTGCGCAGATCCATCATTTCCCCAAAATCCCGCATGACCGCCGGGGACCTTCGACGATCTTACGTCGCACGTGAGCCCCCGGCAAACGCCGGCGGGAGCCACACGTCCCGGCCGACGACCAGCCAGATCGCCACCGGGGCAAGCGTGGGCAGCAGCAGTGTGCCCGCCTGGTATCCGAGCGCGACCGCCTCGCGCATCGCAGTGCCCCACGCGAGGAAGGGCGGCAGCCCACGCGTCGCCCCGAGCTGCTTGAGCGCATCGAACGCGATTCCGAAGGCGGGGAGCACCACCAGGATCACCACGCCCATCAGGATAGGCACGGGCCGGCGCGATTGCCTCATCGCCAGCGCGAGGGCGAGGAAGAGCGCGATGCCGTAGGTGTACTTCGCCGCGGCGACCTCGACCTCCGCCGCGACTCGTGGCACGCCGCCCGGCCGATAGGGCATCTCGAGCTTCACCGTGTAGACCAGCTCGCGACCCTTGAGCGCCATCGTCGCGGCACCGCCCGAGGCGACGCGGATGACGGGCAGCGCGGCTTTCCCGGGAATCCACGCGAGCGGGATGGCGGCGACGTACCAGATCGCGAGGAACACCGGCAGCAGCGCAAGCGCCGTGGCCGCCCCCGCCAGGATGCGCCGCCGCCCGCTCTCCATCAGGCCTGCGCCGACGGCTGCGGGGCCTGGGCCACCGCGCGGATCCACAACAGCCAGACGATGAGCGCGTCGAGCATGATCAGGCTCTGCCAGATGTACAGGTGCGCCCACTCGAACCACTTCGCATCCCATTGCCCGAGGTAGAAAAGGCTCACGATGCGCACGATGTTCAGGGCCTGGATGGCGACCACGCCGATCGCGAGCCCGATGAGCTTGAGCCGCCAGGGTGCCGGGAACGCAAGGATGCCCGCCAGCAGCACGAGCATCGCCTCGACGCCGTTGCAACCGGCTTCGATCGACACCGCGAATCCGGTGCGCTCGCTGAAGAGCACCTTGCCCATGGAGCGCGCATCGCCGTCGAAGGTCCGGACGAGGCCCGCGCTGGTGTCGGCGACGAGCTCGGTCCACGGGACCACGAGCGCTTGGCCCGGCGGCGTGAGCTGGAATGCGAACAGCGCGAGGAGGAGAACCGGGAAGAGGATGACGAAGCGGCGCATCAGCTCAGCGGCAGACGGTGGGTGGATCGCCGAACGATTGCCTCACGATGTTCTTCGACTGCGTGACGCCGTTCACGGTGTAGGTGAACTGTCCTTGCCCCGGATCCGGGAACGTGACCGTCATTGAACCCAGGATCTCGTTGGTGACTTGCGCCGGATTGAAATTGGGATCGAAGTAAGCCGGCCCACGCGTCCGATACAACGAGCCGCTGAACTTTTGGGTGCCCGGCACGCGACGCACGTCGGGACCGACGAGCCACAAGGGCTTGCCATCCACGTCATACGTAAACCAGGTGGCGAAGAGGAGGTCTTCCTGGTGCGTGAAGTTGATGCCCCATCCGGATTCCACGCCAGCCGGCGCGGCCCACCAGAGATCCTGGTAATTGGTGCTCGGACCACTCGACGTCGCTGCGCATACGGGAGGGTTCCGGAACAACTGCGGCACGATGGGGCGATTCTCTGGCCTGCCGTTCACCACCCAACGGAAAAGACCCACCGTACCGCTCTCGAACTCGAAGGTGGCCGTGCCCACCTCGGTCGACACGACCTGCGAGGGCGAGAACGGAACGCTGTTGAATGCGGGTCCCGCCGTCCTGTACAAAGGCCCGGTGTACAGGTTTCCGTCCACCTTGCGCGTGTTGGGCGCGACAAACCACAGGGCGCGACCATCGGCATCGTAGGTGAACCACGTCGCGAAGAGGATCGCACCCTGCTGCGCCACGTTCACGCCCCAGCCCGACTGGACGCCCGCCGGCGCGGCCCACCACAGGGCGTGGACATTCGCAGGGGGTGGCGTGATGTCGGCCGCGAGCTTTGTGATCCGGGCAAGCTGGCCGGATTCTCCCGATGTCCCGAGCACGAAGATATCGGACCCTCGCGCGACGACGGCGTGGCCATTTCCGCGCAGGGGCAGCAATTCGTCCGCCCGCATCCACAAGCGCTGACCTTCCGCAGAGTACTTGACGGTTCGCGTAACGGACAGGTTGTACGAAGGGCCCGTCACCAGGACATTGCCTTGGTCATCGAGCGCAAGGTCGTGTCCGCTCTCGCCGCCGACAATGCCGCCCGCGGATCGCGATTCCCACAGGCTCGCCCCGGTGGCTGTCGATAGCCGCGCCGTGAGCATGGAGCCCTCGATGCTGCCGGTCACATAGAGCGAGCCGTGGCTGTCGATCCTCATTCCTGAGACGTGGTCGTTACCGAGGGTGCTGAAGGCGCGCTGCCAAGCGACCTCGCCGTTCCCGGAGGAAAGTTTGATGATCGTCAGATCGTTGTCGAACGCCCTCGGCCTGAACACCCCGGCCGCGTAGACCGTCCCGTCGTCGCCGATTGCGAGCACGCTCGGGAAACCTTCGACAGTCCCGAAGATCGTGCGCCAAAGTTGGGCTCCATCCGGGTTCAGCTTGGCGACGCTCCATCGGTTTAGCGAGGCCACATAACTGCGCGTCGCAACCGCCACGGTACCGTCGTCGAGGACCGCCGAAGCGTAGAAGTCGTCGTCGGAACCATTGTCGATAGTTGCATGCCACACGATCTCACCGTCCGAGCCACGATAGCGAATGACCTTGCCGTCGCGCGAATTTCCCTCCATCACCCCCGCTACGATGACGTCGCCACCGGAGATGGCGTCGACCGTTCGCCCCTCGTCATAGCCGCTGGCGGGCCCATTGAACGACTTGTCCCACTGCACCGCGCCAGTGGATCCCGCGTATTTAATCGTCCGCATGTCGTTGTCCAGGTGGCCCGTGACGACGACGTCTCCGGCAGCGTCGACAGCCAGGCCCTGCGCGAACGCGAGGCTGCCGCAGGCCTGCCTGCGCCACAACGACGCACCGTTCGCCCCGGAGCGTTTCTCCACGATCATGCATTGGTTTGCGAAATCCGCCGACTTACCCGCCACGAATACATCGCCCGCGGCATCGACGGCCATCCTCCTGCCTGGGGAGACGTCAAGGGCAAGTTCCGTCTGGATCGACCAACGCGCCAACGGCGGATCGCCGGCTTGCGCGACGAGTGGGAGGAGCAACGCAAGCGCTGCGCAAGAGATCTTGTTCATGACTCTAGGAATGATCCTTGATGAAGGCCTTTACGGCCTCGGGGTCGGCCCTCATCACCTCGAAGCGCTGCGCCCGATTCTCGAGGCCGTCGAATCGGCTCGGGCGCGGTGCATGTTCCGCCAGCGCCTCGACGATCGTCTCGTCGAACTTCACCGGGAGCGCGGTTTCCAGGCAGATCATCGGGGTGCCCGCATCGCGGATGCGCAAGCCGATTTTCACGCCATCCGCCGTATGGGGATCGATCACGCGCCCGTACTTCTCCTTCACCAGCCGGATCGTCTTGATCCGGTCCTCGTGGGTGCTGCGCCCGCTCGCGAAGCCCGAGTCTTCGTCGATCTTCTCCCACGCGCGGTCGGTGGATAGGTCGAAGCCGCCCTCCTCATCGACCTGCTTCCACAACCACGCCACCTTGTCGCCGTCCTGGTCGACCGCGTCCCAGATGAAGCGCTCGAAGTTCGAGGCCTTCGAGATGTCCATCGAGGGGCTCGAGGTCGCGTGGGTGTCGGCCGCCGCGCGCGGGCGGTAGCGCCCGGTGCGAAAGAACTCGTCGAGCACGTCGTTTTCGTTGGTCGCGAGCACCAGGCGCTTGATCGGAAGCCCCATCCGCTTGGCGACCCAGCCCGCGAAGATGTTGCCGAAATTCCCCGATGGGACCGCGAACGAGACCTGCTCGTCATTGCCTCGCGTCGCCGAGAAATAGCCCTTGAAGTAATAGACGACCTGGGCCGCGACCCGTGCCCAGTTGATCGAGTTGACCGCCCCGATCGCGTGCTCGTCCTTGAAGCGCGCGTCGGCGTTCACCGCCTTCACCACGTCCTGGCACGCGTCGAACGTGCCCTCGATCGCGATGTTGAAGATATTGGGCGCCTGGAGCGAGAACATCTGCGCGCGCTGGAAGGGGCTCATGCGCCCGTGGGGCGAGAGCATGAAGACGTTCACGCGCGCGCGGCCCGCCAGCGCGTGCTCGGCGGCCGAGCCGGTGTCGCCGCTGGTGGCGCCCAGGATGTTGAGCCGCCGGTCCTGGCGCTCGAGCACGCTTTCGAAAAGCGGCCCGAGGAGCTGCATGGCGATGTCCTTGAACGCGAGCGTCGGGCCATTCGACAGGTGCAGCAAATGCAGATTGCTCTCGAGCGTCGTGAGCGGGGTGACCTCGGGAGTGCCGAAATTTTCCGCGGTGTAGGCCCGGTGCGTGATCGCCTTCAGCTCGGCGCCGGGGAAGTCGTCGGCGAAGAACCGGACGATCTCGAAGGCCAGTTGCGGATAGGCGAGGTCGCGCATCGCGTCCAGCTTCGGCCGCGTGATTCGCGGCCATTGCTCCGGCACCATCAGCCCGCCGTCGGGACCCAATCCTTCCAGCAGGATGTCGGTGAAGGTCTGGTTGGCGGCATGACCCCGGGTGCTGACGTACTTCACGATCTTGTCGCCCCCGCGCACGATCTTGTCGCCCCCGCGTAGGCGGGGGCCCCATTTCCCGGCGACGAATTGGGCCCCCGCCTACGCGGGGGCGACAAAAGTGTCAAAGCAGTTCTTCCAGCCTGATGCGAACCACCGGCGACGGAATCGTTGGCAGCGCCTCGATGCGCCGGATCGCGGCGTTCACGTTCCTCTCGGCGGTGACGTGGGTGAGGATCACGACATCCACCTGGTCCTCGCCCTCGGCCGCCTCCTTCTGGAAGATCGCGTCGATCGAGATCGACAGGTCCGCGCAGATGCGGGTCACGTCGGCGAGCACGCCGGGGCGGTCGAGGGCGCGCAGGCGCAGGTAGCAGCCGGTCTCGACCTCCTCCATCGGCAGGATCGGCTCGCTCGACAGGCGGTCCGGCTGGAATGCGAGGTGCGGCACGCGATGCTCCGGATCGGCGGTGGCCATGCGCGTCACGTCCACCAGGTCGGCGACCACGGCGCTCGCGGTCGCCTCCGCACCGGCGCCACGCCCGTAGTAGAGGCTCGGCCCCACCGCGTCGGCATTCACCAGCACCGCGTTCATCACGCCCTCGACATTGGCGATCAGGCGCCGCGAGGGAATGAGCGTGGGATGCACGCGCAGCTCGATCCCCTTCTTGGTGTGCCGCGTGAGGCCGAGGAGCTTGATGCGATAGCCGAGGCCCTCGGCGTACTTTAGGTCGAGCGCGGTGAGGCGCGTGATGCCCTCGGTGTACACGCGATCGGCCTGCATCGGGATGCCGAACGCGATGGCGGCCAGGATCGTGAGCTTGTGGCCGGCGTCGATACCCTCCACGTCGAACGCGGGATCGGCTTCGGCGTAGCCCAGGCGCTGCGCCTCTGCGAGCACCATGTCGAACGGCAGGCCCTTGTCGCGCATCTCCGAGAGGATGTAGTTGCAGGTGCCGTTGATGATCCCGGCGATCCACTCGATGCGATTGGCCGACAGGCCCTCGCGGATCGCCTTGATGATCGGAATGCCGCCCGCCACCGAAGCCTCGAAAGCGACCATCACCCCCTTGGCGTGCGCACGGCCGAAGATCTCGGTGCCGTGCTGGGCGAGCAGCGCCTTGTTGGCGGTCACCACGTGCTTGCCGGACTCGATCGCCTTCAGCACCAGCTCGCGCGCGTCGGTCACCCCGCCGATGAGCTCCACCACGATGTCGATGTCGGGGCGGGCGACGATCTCGGCGGCGCTGGGGACGAGCTCGATGCCTTCGAGCGATACCGGGCGCTTCTTGGCGAGGTCGCGCGCACTCGCCACCTTGATGACGATGTCGCGCCCCGCACGCCGCGCGATCTCGCTGCGGTTGCGCCGCAGCACCTCGATCGTCCCGCTCCCGACCGTTCCGAGGCCGAGCAGGCCAACGCTGATGGGCTTCATAGCTTCTTGCTGAAATGGAATGCCGTGATCGGCATCTGCTCGCGGAAGTAGAACTTGTGCGCCTGCTGGCGCTGCGTGCCCGAGTCGAGCGCGAGGATGTCGCAGCCGCGCCCGCGCCCGACCTCCTCCATATAGGCGACGAGTGCGCGCCCGACGCCCTTCGAGCGTCGCTTCTCGTCGGTCACCAGGTCGTCGCAGTAGAGCTCGCGGCCGCTGAAGGTCTTCTCGATCACGCGAAACACCGTGACGCCCGCGACCTGCCCGCCGACCACCGCCACCGCCATCTCGGCACCGCTCGCGAAGACCTGCTTCATGCGTTCCGCGTAGTTGGCGGGCAGGAGCGGGCGCAGCTGCCGGTGCACGCTCTCGGCGGCACCCAGCATGTCGGCATTCACGACCGCGCCACGCTCGTCGGTCACGGCAACGACGCTCAGGGTCATTTGAGCCCGTCCCGCCGGAACATCTCCTTCACGCCCCGCACCGCCTGGCGCGTGCGCGCCTCGTTCTCGATCAAGGCGATGCGAACGTGGTCGTCGCCGTAGTCGCCGAAGCCGATGCCGGGAGACACCGCGATCTTCGCGTCGCGCAGCAGCTTCTTGGCGAACTCGATCGAGCCCATCGCGCGGTATTGCTCCGGGATCTGCGCCCACACGTACATCGAGGCCCGCGGCTTCTCGACCATCCACCCCGCGTCGTGCAGCCCGCGGACCATCACGTCGCGGCGGCGCTCGTACTTCAGGCGGATCTCCTCGACGCACTCCTGCGGCCCCTCGAGGGCGGTCACCGCAGCCACCTGCAGCGGCGTGAAGGTGCCGTAGTCGTGGTAGCTCTTGATACGCGCGAGCGCCGTCACCAGCTCCGCATTCCCGACCATGAACCCGATCCGCCAACCGGCCATGTTGTAGCTCTTCGACATCGTGAAGAACTCCACGGCCACGTCGCGCGCGCCCGGCACCTGCATGATCGAGGGCGCCTTCCATCCATCGAAGGTGATGTCGGCGTAGGCCAGGTCGTGCACCAGGAGGATGCCGTGCTGCCTCGCGAGCGACACCACCTTCTCGAAGAAATCGAGCTCGACGCACTGGGCGGTCGGGTTCGACGGAAAGCCGATGATCATCATCTTCGGCTTCGGGATGAGCTCGCGGATCGCGCGCTCGGCCTCGGCGAAGAAGTCCACGCCGGGCGTCATGCGCACCGAGCGGATGTCGGCGCCGGCGATGATCGCCCCGTAGATGTGGATCGGATAGCTCGGATTGGGCACCAGCACCGTGTCGCCGCGATCGAGGGTCGCGAGCATCAGGTGCGCGAGGCCCTCCTTCGAGCCGATGGTGACGATCGCCTCGCGGTCCATGTCGAACTCCACCCCCCAGCGCCGGTGGTACCACTGGCAGATCGCGCGCCGCAGCTTCGGGATCCCCTTCGAGACCGAGTAGCCGTGGGTATCGTCGCGCTGCGCCACCTCCACCAGCTTGTCGACGATGTGCCGCGGCGTGGGCCCGACGGGATTGCCCATCGACAGGTCGATGATGTCCTCGCCCGCGCGGCGCGCCGCCATCTTCAACTCGTTGGTGATGTTGAAGACGTAAGGGGGCAGGCGTTTGATCCGCGAGAATTCGGGGATCACCGGCTTGGACGCGTCATTCATGTTCATGTAATTGCATTGTTGCAGCGCAATAAAGATATGATTCTAGCAGGACGCGACGGAGCCTTAAGTCATTGAAAATCGAGCGCGAGACGGCCGAGGGCAAGAATCTCTTCACGGGCTACGGCGATGGCTACGTGGAAATCAATCGCCAGCGCCACACGTCGAGCCTCGTGGTCAGCGCGGAGCGCCTGATCACCGACTGGCCGGTGGATTCCGTGGGCGCCCTCGGCGCCGATCACCTCGCCGCGATCGTCGAGCTCAGGCCCGAGGTCGTGCTGCTGGGCACCGGGCGCGCGTTCATGTTCCCGGAGTCGCGGTTGCTTGCGCCGCTGCATGCGGCGAAGATCGGCGTGGAAGTCATGGACACGACCGCCGCATGCCGCACTTACAACATCCTCCTTGGCGAGGGCCGCAACGTCGTGGCCGCGCTCATCGTGGGATGAAGGCCGCCCTCCTCGCCGCGACGCTCCTCCTGGCGACACCCGCGTTCGCCCTCTTCGGGACGACGCTCCGCGTGGAAGTGCGCGACGCCCTGGATCGCCCTGCCGCGGACGGCTTCGTCTTCGCGAGGGAGATCGGATACATCGGAAAGCTCCACGGCAGCACGAGAGTCTGCCTCCGGGCCGGTGCCGCAATGGTCGCAGGCGGTACCGCGAAGCTCCACTGGCCGCTACCCCCTGTCCGGACGATCCTGGCTGGGCTTCAGAGGATCGAGTTGGTTGCCTACCGTCCCGGGCATTGCTCCTCCTTGGCGACCGACTGGGGATCGGGAGTCGTCATGCATCTCCCGCCCGCGCCCCAGGCCGTCGACGAGCGCCTCTTCTACATCCATGAGCTCACGGCGAGCCTCGCCTGCGACGATGGCTCGTGGGGCGACGACAGCGTGGCGGCGATTGAGCGGCTGGCAATGGTCCTCGAGGAGGAAATGCGCCCTCTCGCGCGCGAGCCCTTCGAGCGCCAGGTTGCCGAGCGCGTCCGCGCGAACCTTCGGCGGGCGCGTGCCCGGATCGTTGGGGAAGACCCCGGCGTCCCACCCAGGTCGGCCACCCCCGGCTTCTCGCGCGACTTTGTCGTCGTGCCCGGCAACTCCCCGACCCGTTGGGACGACCGGAGCGGCACCTGGATCCTCGGCATTCCCCAATCGCCGCCACAAACCAGCGTGCTCGCGGCTCCGCGCGGCAGCCAGCCGGGAAACGCGGTCGCCGTCGCCGGTGGCGATTTCACCTGGCGGCCCGTGGGGCCGCCGATCGAGGCGCTCGAGCCTGTCGTCCTGCGCTGCCGCCACGGCGAGCCTTCGGCGTGCAAGATGGACCAGCGCGATTCACTGGGCGAGACCGCGCTCGGTTCGGCGATCAGCCGGCTCAGGACCGACGAGGTAAAGCTGCTGCTGGCGGCGGGCGCTGACCCCGCCGTGCGCACGACGCCGGCTGGCGAGCCCGCCATCGACATACTGCTCCGGCGCATGACGCGCACCTCGCCGAATCACGGCGAGTCCGACCGCGCCCTGGAGATCCTCGCGCTCCTGGCTGCCCACCCGAAGGTCGCCATCTCCCGGTGGCTGAAGCAGGACCTTGCCAGCGATCCCTCGCAGTGGCACAGCCTCCGGAACACCATGGGTGAAGGGCTATTCGTGCGCGCGCGCGCGACGCTCGCCGCCCTCCCGGAGCGGGCCGATGAGGTGCGATGTGCGCGGCCCAACCCGATGGGCTTCGACAGCACGCTGCGGCCGTTCCACCTGCGCTGACTCCCCTAGTAGCCGACCTTCACCGCCTGCCCACTGACAACGTCGTAGGCCGCGCCGGTCTGCAGGTCGACGCGGTAGAACTCGCGCAGCACGTTGCCCATGAAGCCGATTTCGACGATCGAAACGTCCTTGAAGCGCGTGTCGATGCCGTTGGGCAGGACCGCGTTCATCTCGTCGGCGAACTCCTTCATCGCGGCCTTCAGGCGATCGTCGTAGCGCGTCATGCTGTACATGAGCGTGTTGTGCGGATTGTGCGAGGCGGTTTCCTTGCCATCCTTCATCACGTTCACGCCGCTCACGCCCACCGTCCTCACCAGATCCTTGCCGGCATCCCCCATCTTCTCGTAGACCGGGCCCGTGACTCGCGGCAAGGGGCCGTCGCGAAGCGGCGCCATCGCGGCTGTCGCCGCCGTATTGAACTTCATCATCTCGGTGTAGCCCTGGCCGGTTTTCACCACGCCGAGGTCGAACCACCACGGCGCGCCGGCGCCGGTCGCGGCCTCGGTGTTATAGAAGTTCTTCAGCGTGAGCGTGAGCACCGGCGGCGCCTTCGGAAACGCCGCGAGCATCTTTCTCGGAGTCGACGGATCGGCGCTGTGGATGTGGACCACCGTCACGTGCTGCAGGTTGAAGGCCCGCGCTTCCGCGTCGAGGCCGAGCCTCGCGAGGCGCGCATGCAGCGGCGGGTACACCTTGTTGTCGAGGACGTCGGTGACATCCTTCGGCAACCGGTAGACCACGCCGTAGGTGGCCTTGTGCTCGCGGAACCCCGGCTGGCCGATGCTGCTGTTGTCGATGCCCTGGGTGGTGGTGGTCGTGGTGGCGCAGGCACCGGCCAATCCCATTGCGGTGGCGAGCATTGCGATGCGAATCGATTTCATGTTGCCTCCCCGGTTGATTGTTGGTTATTCAGGCGAGTGAACGCAGCTCCCTCAGCAGCACCGAGAGTACCGCGAGGTCGAGCGAGCCCTGGCGCTTCAATTCCTCGATCATCGACTTCAACCGCGCAATGGCGGGCGCATAACGCTCCCGCCAGGCCTCGAGCATGTGCTGCGGATCCTCGGAGTCCGAGAGCTTCGCGACGGTCGAAGTCAACGCCCGCTGCTGGCTCGCAAGATCGTCGCGCAACGCATTGCGCGCGAGCGCCTGCCAGTTGGTATCGGTCGGCAGCTGGGTGATCCGGTCGCCGAACCAGCGCAGCTCGAGCTCGCCGACGAGCGCGAAGTAGAGCGCCGCCACGGACTCGACGCTCTTCTTCTGCTCCCCGGCCACCTCGGTCACGTCGAGGGTCGCGTAGAGCGCGCCCAGGCTCGAGGCCTTCTGCGCAACGTCGATCGGTGCGCCTTCCGCGGTGAGCTTCGCGACCGAGGCTTCCCACGCCGCGCGATCACCGTCCGAAAGGATCTTCGGCACCTGCCCGCGCAAGGCCTCGAGCGCGGGGCGGAAGATGTCGAGGACCTGACCGATCGGCAGGCGCTCACGGCGCCGGCGCAGGAACCAGAGCGCGCCGCGAACCACCAGCCGTCCCGCTTCGACCAGCATCTCGTACTGCAGGTTCGCGGGCACCTTGTTGTCGAGGGCGTCGATCTCGAGCCAGAGGGCGTCCAGCCCGAAGATGTCGCGCACCAGCAGGTAGGCGCGGGTCACCTCCTCGGAGGAGGCCCCGGTCTCCTCGATCATGCGATGCACGAAGATGCTGCCGGTTCGGTTGATCATCGTGTTGGCGACGACCGTCGCGATGATCTCGCGCTTGAGCGGATGGCGCGGCATGAGCTCGGCGTAGCGCTTCTGGAGCAGCGGCGGGAAATAGCCCACCAGCGTCTGGGCGACGTACCCGTCGTCGATCAGCTTGCCGGCGACCAGGTCGTCGAAGAGCTGCATCTTCGAGTACGCGAGCAGTACCGCGCGCTCCGGGGCCGCAAGGCCCTGCTTCGCGGCACGGCGCTCGGCAATGTCGTCGTCGGATGGCAGGTACTCGACCGCGCGGTTGAGTCGCCCGGCGCGCTCGAGCGCGCGGATGAACGCGGCCTGCGCATCTAGCAGCTTCTCGCCGCGCACCGCGGAGACCGACAGCGACTGCGTCTGGTAGTAGTTGTCCGCGAGCACCAGGCGCCCGACGTCGTCGGTCATCTCGGCGAGCACGTTGTTGCGCTGCTTGAGCGTCATCTCGCCGTCCGCCATCACGATTCCCATGAGGATCTTGATGTTCACCTCGTGGTCGGAGCAGTCGACGCCGGCGGAGTTGTCGATCGCATCGGTGAAGATGCGCCCGCCGCGATGCGCGTACTCGACGCGCCCGAGCTGGGTGAAGCCGAGGTTGCCGCCCTCGGCGACCACCTTGCAGCGAAGGTCGCTGCCATTCACGCGGATCGCGTCGTTGGCGCGGTCGCCTACCTCGGCGCTCGCCTGCCGCGCCGCTTTCACGTAGGTGCCGATGCCGCCGTTGTAGAGCAGGTCCACCGGTGCCCTGAGGATCGCCTTGAGGAGCTCGGGCGGCGTGAGCTCGGCCGCCTCGATGCCGAGCACGGTGCGCACCTCGGGGGTGAGCGCGATGGTCTTGGCCGAGCGCGGGTAGACGCCGCCCCCCCTGGAGATCTTCGTCCTGTCGTAGTCGTCCCACGAGGAGCGCGGCAGGTTGAAGAGCCGCTCGCGCTCGGCGAAGCTCCCCGCCACGTCGGGGGCGGGATCGAAGAAGACATGGCGATGGTCGAACGCCGCGACCAGCTTGATATGGCGCGACAGCAGCATGCCGTTGCCGAAGACGTCGCCCGACATGTCGCCGATGCCGGCCACCGTGAAGTCCTGGCTCTGGGTGTCCACGCCCATCTCGCGGAAATGGCGCTTCACGCTTTCCCAGGCGCCCTTCGCGGTAATGCCCATCCTCTTGTGGTCGTAGCCGACGCTGCCGCCCGAGGCGAAGGCGTCCCCAAGCCAGAAGCCGTATTCGGCCGAGACCGCATTGGCGTAGTCGGAGAAGGTCGCCGTGCCCTTGTCGGCGGCGACCACCAGGTAGGGATCGTCGGGATCATGGCGCAGCACGTCCTTCGGCGGCACCACCTTTCCGGCGACCAGGTTGTCGGTCACATCGAGGAGCCCGCGCAGGAAGTTGCGATAGCACTCCACGCCTTCCTTGAGGTAGGCCTCGCGGTCCGACATCGGCGGCGCGCTCTTCAGCACGAAGCCCCCCTTCGAGCCCACCGGGACGATGACGGCGTTCTTCACCATCTGCGCCTTCATCAGCCCCAGTACCTCGGTGCGGAAATCCTCGGGCCGGTCCGACCAGCGCAGCCCGCCGCGCGCGACCTTGCCGCCGCGCAGGTGGATCGCCTCGAAGCGCGTCGAGTACACGAATATCTCGAACAACGGCCGCGGCTCTGGCAGCTCGGGCACCTGGGCGGAAACGAACTTGAGCGCGAGGAAGGGCTTCCGCGCGCCGGAGGCGTCCTTCACCCAATGGTTGGTCCGCACCGTCGCCTTCATCAGGTGGAGGAAACGCCGCAGGATCTTGTCCTCGTCGGCGATGGCCACCGCATTCAGGCCCTCGCGAATCGCGCCTTCCAGCGTCTTCTGCAGCTCCTCACGGTTGGACTCGATCGCCGGATCGAAGCGCGCGTGGAAAAACGCCGCCAGCTTCCCCGTGATGGCGGCATGCACGGCGAGCGTTTGCTCGATGTAGCTCTGGCTGAAGGTGAACCCGGTCTGCTTGAGGTATTTCGCGTAGGCGCGCAGCACCACCACGTCTTCGGCCGCGAGCGCGGCTCCGGGGGTGAGGCGGTTGAAGCCGTCGTTGTCGATCTCGCCCCGCGCGACCTTGGCGAGCGCCTCTTCGGTGATCGCCTTGACCATCTCCACGTCGGGGATCGGACGGCTCGCCCGCATGCCGAAGTCGTGGATGTATACCGCCTCGCCGGGCGCGCGCTCGATGTCGTACGAGGCCTCGTCGAGGACTTCGAGGCCCATGTTTTCGAGGACCGGCATGCTCGCCGACAGCGGCACCGGCGCCCCGAGCCGGTAGACGCGCAGGCGCAGCGTGCGCTCGTCGCTTTCCACCGGGCGGTAGAGGCTCACGCTGAACGGCGATGCCGCATCGAGCCGGTCGATGATGGCGATATCGCGCACGGCCGCGCGGGGCGTGACCGCGTCACGGTAAGCGACCGGGAAGCCGCCCGCGAAGGCCCGCAGCGCCACCGTCGCTCGCTCTTCGCCGTGCGCCTCGATCAAGGCGTTCTTGAGGTCATCCTCCCAGCGCCGCGTGGCCTGGGCAATGTCGGCCTCGATCACGCGGATGTCGTAGGTTGGAGCCTCCTTGGGCGAGCTGCGGACCAGCATGTGAATGCGCGCGAGCACCGCTTCCGACAAATGCACGGTGAACTCCACGCTGCTGCCATTCAGGTGCCGCTTGAGGATCTCCTGGATGCGCATGCGCACGTCGGTGTTGTAGTTCTCGCGCGGCAGGAAGATCAGGCAGGAATAGAAGCGGCCGTACAGATCGCGCCGAATGAAGACGCGGGTCTTGCGCCGGTCGCCGAGGCGCAGGATTCCCAGCGCCGTGTCGAGCAGCGTGTCCTCGTCGATCTGGAAGAGCTCGTCGCGCGGATACTCCTGCAGGATCGACAACAGGTTCTTGTGCATGTGGCTGTACTGCCGGAATCCCGAGCGCTCGACGACGCGCGCGACCGTGCGGCGCAGCAGGGGAACCTCGCGCAGGTCGGCATGGTAGGCGGACGAGGTATAGAGGCCGACGAAACGGCGCTCCCCCACCACCGTGCCCGATGCGTCGAAGCGCTTGACTCCGATGTAGTCGAGGTACCCCGGGCGGTGGACCGTGGCGCGCGCGTTGGCCTTGGTAAGCACCAGCAGGCGCGGCTCGCGCGCAAGCGCGCGCAGCTGTGCGGGAAGCTCGGCGAAGCTCGCCGAGACGCCCCCGAGCTTCGGCTCGCGCAGCACGCCCAGGCCCGAGCGCGGCACGATGCGCAGCTGGTCCTCGCCGTTGACTTCGGAGAGCTCGTAGTCCCGATACCCGAGGAACGTGAAGTGGTGATCGGCGGCCCAGGCGAGAAACGCCCGGATCTCCTCGGTTTCCTCGTTGCGCAGGAATTCCGGCGGTGAAACGAGCTCCTTCGCCACCTCCACCATGCGCGCGCGCATGGCTTCCCAGTCCTCGTGTGACGCGCGCACGTCCGCGAGAACGTGCATGACGCCCTCGCCGAGCGCCTTGAGCTTCGCCGGATCGAGCTCGCGGTCGACCTCGACGTGCATCAGCGATTCCTGCTTGCCTTCCTTGCCGGGCGGGCCGAAAGCAGTGAGCTGGCCTTCGGGATCGCGATGCGTGGAGAACAGCGGGTGATTCAGCAGTTGCAGCGTATAGCCCTGGCGGTTGACCTCCATCGTGACCGAATCGACCAGGAAGGGCATATCGTCGTTCACGAGCTCGATCACGGTGTGTGCGGTGGTCCAGCCGTGCTCGTCCGGGCGCGGGTTGTAGACGCGCATCTTCGGCGTGCCCGTCGAGAACCTGCGCGCGAGCGCGAGCTGCGCCATGGCGGCGCCGTAGAGATCCTCGGGATTGCGGTTGGCCAGGTCCTCGGGATCCACCTGGTCGTAGTAAAGGGTGATGAAGTCGCGCGCCTCGCGGGCTGCGGGGGCGGCAAGGCGCTGGTCGGCGATGCGCAGCACCTGCTCGAGGAGTGCCTGCTTCTGCTCGTGGCTCGGGAAGTGCATGGGGAATTCCAGCGACTGAAACCGCCATTGTCCTCCAAAGCGGGACCGGTTATCCTCCCCCCCACAAGCGGCAATCGAGCTCTCGGGCACTCCCGCAAAGCCGCGCACCCATCCCAACCAGCCGGAGGTCCACCCAATGATTCGCCCCATGCAGGCCGCCATCGCGGCGCTCGCGCTCGCACTCGTCGCAACCCCGGCCGCCGCCCAGGAACTCACCGGAACCCTCAAGAAGATCAAGGATTCCGGCACCATCACCCTCGGACACCGCGAGACCTCGGTCCCGTTCTCCTACCTGGACGACAAGCAGCAGCCCATCGGTTACTCGATGGACATCTGCGCCGCGATCGTCGAGGAAGTGAAAAAGGAGCTCGCCCTCGCCACGCTCAACGTCAAGTACAACCCGGTGACCTCCCAGACCCGCATCCCGCTGATGTCCAACGGCACCATCGACCTCGAGTGCGGCTCGACCACCAACAACCTCACGCGCCAGAAGCAGGTGGCGTTCGCGCCGGTCACGTTCATCACCGGCACCAAGCTGCTGGTGAAGAAGTCCTCGAAGATCAAGTCGTACAAGGACCTCAAGAACAAGACCGTGGTGGTCACCCAG
>JANMYH010000432.1:0-1762 GCA_031381925.1 Burkholderiales bacterium
TGGCGCGCTCGGTGAGGTCGATGGTGAATTTCTTGAGGGCCTCGCGTCCGCCCTCCTGCTCGGCGCTGTGGACGGTCTCGTTGCCTCGGACGGCCTGGACTGCGTTGGTGAGCGCCGCCTCGTTGGCACCGTGGGCCTTGAGGAGCCGCCCGGTCTCGCCCTTGTCCTTCACCGCCGCGAGCAGGAAAAGCTCCGAGGCGATGAACTGGTCGCCGCGCCGGGTGGCTTCCTTGTCCGTGAGGTTGAGGAGGTTGTTCAGGTCGCGCGAGATGGTGATCTCGCCGCCTTGCCCCTCGACCTTGGGCATGCGGGAAATGGCGTCGCTGAGCGCCTTCTTCAGGGGAGCCACATTCACGCCGGCACGCTGCAGGAGCGATCCCGTGCCGCCGTCGTCCTGGGCGAGGAGTGCTGCCAGCAGGTGTTGGGGCTCGATGAACCCGCCGTCGTGGGCGAGCGCGAGGCTCTGGGCGTCGGCCAGGGCCTGCTGGAACTTGGTCGTCAGTTTGTCGATGCGCATCGGGTGATAATATTCAAGGAGTTATATGTGATGTGGGGAATTTACGCCCACTTTCAACCCCGCGTTTTGACCCTCCTCATGCCCGATCCATTCCACGCCCTCGAAGAGACCGTTTCCGCGGACGTCACGCGCGCGCTCGCCGAGGATGTCGGCCTGGGTGACCTGACCGCGCGCCTCGTCCCCGAAGGCAAGACCGCCCACGCCCGCCTCCTGACTCGGCAGAGCGGAGTCCTCTGCGGGGTTGAATGGTTCCGGCGCACCTTCGAGGAGCTCGACCCCGACGTCGAGATCTTCTGGCATCACGGAGATGGCGACGAGATCGTGGCCAACACCTCGGTGTGCGAGATCGAGGGCGATGCGCGCGCGCTCCTCACCGCCGAGCGCACGGCGATGAACTTCGTGCAGCTCCTCTCGGGCGTGGCGACCAAGGCGCGCCAGTACGTGCTCGCCGTCTCCGGCACCCGGGCGCGCATCTACGACACGCGGAAGACCCTGCCGGGGCTTCGGATCGCGCAGAAGTTCGCGGTGCGCGCGGGCGGCGCCAACAACCACCGGATCGGCCTCTACGACGGCATCCTCCTCAAGGAAAACCACCTGCTGGCGGCGGGCGGCGTCCGCCCCGCGGTCCAGGCCGCCCTGCGCGCGGCGCCCGACGGGGTGATGGTGCAGGTCGAGGTGGAGACGCTCGAGCAGCTCGCCGAGGCCCTCGCCGCCGGGGCGCGCCTGGTGCTCCTGGACAATTTCGACCTGCCCAAGATGCGCGAGGGCGTGGCGATTGCCGGCTCGCGCGCCGAACTCGAAGCCTCGGGCGGCGTCAATCTCAGCACTGTCCGCGCTATTGCGGAAACCGGCGTGCACCGGATCTCGGTTGGCGCGCTTACCAAGGACGTCGTCGCGCTGGACCTCTCCATGCGCTTCATGCATCACTGACCGAAAGGATTTCCTCCATGGGACGTTTGGCTGTTTTCCTGCTCGCCGCTCTGCTCGCCGGGTGTGCCACCACCGGGGAGCGCGATCCCAAGGACCCCTGGGAGGGGTTCAACCGCGGCTCGTTCTCCTTCAACGAGAAGCTCGACGCGGCGGTCCTGAAGCCCGTGGCGACCGGCTACGTGAAGGTGGTCCCCTCGTTCGCGCGCGAAGGGGTCAACAATTTCTTCGACAACCTCGAGGATGTGGGCACGGGGCTCAACAACTTCCTCCAGGGCAAGCCTCGCCAGGGCGCCTCCGACCTGGGGCGTTTCGCGG
>JANMYH010000460.1:0-2528 GCA_031381925.1 Burkholderiales bacterium
AGGCGCGCGAAATCGCGCTGTTCCGGCAGGGCAAATTCCGCGACGTCAAGCTGGCCAAACAGCAATCGGCCAAGCTCGAAAACATGTTCGAGCAGATGGGTGAAGGCGAGAAGAAAATGCTTCAGCTCATCATCAAGGCCGACGTGCAGGGCTCCTATGAAGGCCTCGCGCACGCGCTCACCAAGCTGTCCACCGAAGAGGTGAGGGTCAACATCGTGCATAGCGCGGTGGGCGGCATCACCGAGTCGGACATCAACCTCGCCCTTGCCTCGAAGGCCGTGGTGATCGGCTTCAACGTGCGCGCCGACGCGGCCGCGCGCAAGCTCGCCGAGCACTCCGGGGTCGACATCCGCTATTACACGATCATCTACGATGCGGTCGACGACGTGAAGCTGGCCATCGGCGGGATGCTCTCCCCGGAGCGCAAGGAGACGATCCTCGGCGTGGTGGAAGTGCGCAACGTCTTCAAGATCTCCAAGGTGGGCACGGTTGCAGGCTGCATGGTGACCGACGGCCTGGTGCGCCGCAGCTCGTCGGTGCGCCTGCTGCGCGGCGGTGTCGTCGTGCACGTCGGCGAGCTCGATTCGCTCAAGCGCTTCAAGGAAGACGTGCGGGAGGTGAAGGCGGGCTTCGAATGCGGCCTTTCGCTCAAGAACTACAACGACGTCCAGGTCGGTGACCAGCTCGAGGTCTTCGAGGTGGTCGAGGTGGCGCGCACCCTCGCCTGAGGATGAGCATGCCGAAAGCGAGTGCTTCGCAACCGGGCGCGCGCAGCGCCCGCATCGCCGACCAGATCCAGCGAAGCCTCGCCGAGGTCATTCGCCTCGAGCTCCGGGATCCGCGCGTCGGCCTGATCACCCTCACCGGCGTGGAGCTCTCCCGGGACCAATCCCACGCAAAGGTGTTCTTCACGGTGCTGGGCTCGGCCTCCGACGTGGAGCACGCGCTCGAGGGGCTGGGTCGCGCCGCCGGGTTCCTGCGCTCCGAGCTCGCCCACCGCCTCACCACCCGCAAGGTGCCGGAGCTGCACTTCGCCTACGACGAGTCGGTCGAGCGCGGCATGCGCCTTTCGCTGCTGATCGACGAGGCGCTCAAGCCGAAGGCTCCGCCCAAACGCAAACCGCGGGGCGGAAGCCGCACGTAGGTGGCGGCAGCCGCTCCCGACGGCGTCCTGCTGCTCGACAAGCCGCCAGGCTTCTCGTCGACCCAGGCCCTTTCGCGTTGCAAGCGACTGCTGTCCGCGCGCAAGGCGGGCCACACCGGCACTCTCGACCCGTTCGCCACCGGCCTCCTTCCGCTGGTGTTCGGCGAAGCCACGAAGTTTTCTCGGTTCCTCATCGATGCGAACAAATCCTATCGGGCAACCCTGCAACTCGGCGTCGAAACATCCACGGGAGACCCCGAGGGGACCGTGACGAACCAGCGTGAAGTTAGCGTAAATTCGACGTTGATCGACGAAGTTCTGGCGCATTTAGTCGGGTTCCAAGACCAAATTCCTCCGATGCACTCAGCCGTTCATGTGGGCGGCAAGCGCCTTTATGAGCTGGCGCGGCTAGGGCTGGAAGTCGATCGGCCAGCGCGCCGCATCGAGATCCAGGATCTGCAGCAGGAAAGCCTCGAGGGCACCCGGTTGGTCATCTCGGTCACGTGTTCCAAGGGGACGTATGTGCGCACTCTCGCCATCGAGATCGGCGCGGCGTTGGGGTGCGGGGCGTATCTCACCGGCTTGCGTCGCACCGCAGTAGGGCGGTTTGCGCTGGAGCGTGCAGTCGATCTTGCCGAGCTCGAGCGCCTCGGGGTGGAGGGCGCCCGGAACCGCCTGTTGCCGGTGGAAGTCCTGGTAGCGGGCCTTCCCAGGCGCGACAGCGCCGCCGACGATGCGCTGCGATTTACCCAGGGCCAGGTCGTCGATTGCCCCGGCGTCCCGGGCGGCGCGGTCGTGGCCCTGTACGGACCTGGGGGGCATTTCCTCGGCGTAGGGCGCGCCGAGATCGACGGGCGCCTCTCCCCGGTGCGTTTGCTGGCCACCGGAGGGGCAGCCAACCCCCCTGATTTTGCTTGAGATTGTCCCCTGTTTCGCGCTAAAATCGACATTCACCGCGACGAACATCGAGAGTTGGAGAGTTAGATATGTCCGTAACCACCGCAGACAAGGCGCGCATCGTTTCCGAACACCAGCGCGCAGCGGGCGACACCGGGTCGTCCGAGGTCCAGATCGCGCTGCAGACCGCGCGCATCAACATGTTGGCCGAGCACTTCAAGAAGCACGTCAAGGATTTCCATTCGCGCCGCGGGCTGCTGCACCTTGTCAGCCAGCGTCGCAGCCTGCTGGACTACCTGAAACGCACCAACGTCGAGGGTTACCGCTCGTTGATCGAGCGCCTCGGCCTGCGCAAGTAGGGATCGCCACCCGGCCGCCCGACCCCGCGAGAGCTCGCACGAGCGTTCGCGGGGTTTTTTGCTTTTCGGCGGCCCCTTCCACCGTTGTTGCCGCGGCGATTTTCGCTCCATCGTCGCGGCCCATACCC
>JANMYH010000465.1:0-9200 GCA_031381925.1 Burkholderiales bacterium
CCCAGGGTCTGCAGCCACGCGGTCACGTCGAAGTAGCCGGTGCCGCTCGACGCCGGGTTCGGCATGACCACCTGGCCCTTGTAGACCGGCTTCACGAGGTCCGCCCAGGTCTCGGGCTTGGGAATGTTCTTCTTCGCGCCCTCGACGGTGTTGTAGCAGACCACGGCGGCGAACACGTCCATGCCGACCCACGACGGCGGATTGGCCGCGTCGCTGAACTTGCGGTTGAGGGTGCCGAAGCCCACCGGCGCGTAGGGGGCGAGCATGCCCTCGGCCTTGAAGATTTCCATCGACGAGGCGGCCACGCCCATGATCACGTCGGCCTGGGGATTCGCTTTCTCGGCGAGCACCCTCGCGGTGATGACGCCGGTCGAATCGCGCACGAACTTCAGGTCGATGTTCGGGTTGGTCTTCTGGAAAGACTCGGTGTAGGCCTTGAGCTGGTCGGTCTCCAGCGCCGTGTAGACCAGCAGCTCGGTCTTCTGGGCGTAGGCGGACGGTGCGATCGCGAACGTGGCGGCGAGGAGTACGGCGATGCGGCGAAGAGGCGCTTTCATTCAATTCTCCCTTGTTTGCAAAGAAATTTTTGTCAGGCGATGGATTCGTCCAGCCGGGGCGCAGGATTGACGAAGTTCTTTCCCCTGGCACCCTCGAGCGCGAATTCGATCATGCCACGGGCTTCCGCGGAGGCAACCCCATAGTCGGCGAACGCGGTGCCTACGCCCACCTGGTGGAGGAACGCCGCGAGCCGCGTCCACGGGGCGGATGTATCGGCGCCAAAGATTCGTGCGAGCACGGCGTCACGCGCGGGGTCGGCCCCGGCGGCGAGCCGCCAGACCAGCGGCAACGTGAACGAGCACGCCAAGCCGTGGGGCAACCCATGGCGCAGCGTCATCTCGTAGGAAATCGAATGGGCGAGCGCGGTGCGGGTGTTGCTGAACGCGAGCCCTGCCAACAACGCGGCCCTCGACATCGCGGTGCGCAGCTCGCGGCTCGAGGGCGCCGCAATCAGCCCCGGCAGGGTCGCGATCACGGTGCGTGCGGCTTCGACCGCGAGCGTGTCGGAAACCGGGTTCGAGTTCACGTTCCAGATCGACTCGAGCGAGTGCGAGAGCGCGTCGAGCGCGCTGTTGCGCGTGACCGCTGCCGGCGCCGAGAGCGTGAGCTCGGGATCGACCAGCGCCGCCTCGGGCCAGGTCTGGGCCACGTGGAGCGAGTGCTTCCTCGGCGTGGCCGAGCTGCGATCCCAGAGCGTGGCCCACGGCGTGGCCTCGCTGCCGGTTCCCGCCGTGGTCGGCACCGCGATCAGCGGGAAGGCGCGCGCGACCTCGGGTTGCCGCCCCGCCGCGAGCGCCGCGAAGAGGCTCTCGAAGCTGCCCTCGCGGGTGGCGACCTGGAGCAGCTTGCCGGTATCGATCGCGCTGCCGCCCCCCACCGCGACGAGGGTCGCGCCGGCGTGGCGCTTCCAGAAGGTCGCGTAGCGGCTGCGAAACCATTCGACCTCGGGATTGGGCTCGACGTCGCTCACCACGGCACGCAGCCGCGACCCCAGGAGCGCCTCCAGCCGCGCCTCGATGCCGGACGCGCGCGCCTCGGGGAACGTGATCGCGACCACCTCGCGGTCGCCGACCACCTCCGGCAGGCGCGCGAGCCCGCCCCATCCGAAATGGACCGCGACGGGGTTGTGGTATGTCCACATGTCAGATGAAGACCTTGCGGATGCGCGCGGAGGCGAGGTCGATCGAGCTCACGAAGACGATGATGATGAGCATCACGGCCGCGGTCTGCGCGTATTCGAATCCCCGGATCACCTCGTACAGGATGACGCCGATGCCGCCTGCCCCGACCATTCCCACCACCGACGCCGAGCGCACGTTCGACTCGAAGCGGTAGAGCGAATAGGAGATCCAGAGCGGCATCACCTGGGGGATCACGCCGTAGAAGATCTCCTCGAGCGCGCTCGCCCCGGTGGCGCGCACGCCCTCGACCGGCCGCGGGTCGATCGCCTCGACCGCCTCGGAAAAGAGCTTCGCGAGCGTTCCTGTCGTGTGGATCCAGAGCGCGAGGACCCCGGCGAACGGGCCCAGGCCGACCGCGACGATGAAGAGCATCGCGAAGACCATCTCGTTGATCGCCCTGCAGGCATCCATGAGCCGGCGCACCGGCTGGTACACCCACACCGGCACGATGTTCGACGACGACAGCAGGCCGAAGGGGATCGCGCACACGATCGCGAGCACCGTGCCCCAGACCGCGATGTGCACGGTCACGATCATCTCGCGCAGGTACGCGCGCCACTCGCGGAAGTTCGGCGGGAAGAACTCCGCGAGGAATTTCGTCATGTTCGACGAATCGCGGAACAGGTCGATCGGGCGCATGTCCGCGCCCTTCCACGCCCACCCGAGGAGGATCAGGAACACCGCCCAACCGATCGCCTGCGAGAGCGTGCGCTTCCCCGCGCCCGGCGGGGACAGCGCGCCCTGCGGGATGACCGCCGCCGTCATTTACTGCTTCGCCAGCTCCGCGAGCTTCGCGTCGATGTCGCGCGTCTTCGCGGCCTTCTCGGCATCCGAGAGCGTGGTGTCGGATGCGATCTTGGCGCGGTCCTTGGCATACTCGAGCTGCCGGATCGGGATCAGCTGGGCGTTGCTCGACTCCTTGAAACCCGCGATCTGCTGCATGCCCTTGAGGATGTCCTTCTCGCGCTGGTCGCGGCCGTAGCCGGTGATGAACTTCTTCACCTTCGCCTTCACGTCGTCGGGCAGGTCCTTGCGCCACACCAGGGGATCGCGCGGAATGAGCGGCGAAGTCCACAGGATCTTCACCTCGGCGCGCTTCGCGGGATCCTTCAGCTGCAGCTTGTCGAGCTCCTCGCTGTTGTTGGTGGCGACGTCGACCTGCTTGTTGAGCACCGCCAGGAGATTGATCCCGTGGCTCGCGGGGCGCACCACCTTGAAGACGTCCTTGGCTTCGACGCCGCGCTGCGTGAACACGTAGTAGCCCGGCACCAGGGTGCCCGAGGTCGACTGCGGGTCGCCCGCGCCGAAGGTGAGGCTCTTGCCGTTCCTGAACATGTCGTCGAGGTTGTTCAGGGGGCTGTCGCGGTGCGCGATGATGTAGCTGTAGTACCCCGGGGTGCCGTGCAGGTCGATGAACTGCGCGAACACCTCGCCGTTGGCGCGGTCGACCGCCTCGATCGCGCTCTTGTTGCCGTACCACGCCACCTGGATCTTGTTGAAGCGCTGCGCCTCGATGATGCCGGTGTAGTCGGTGGCGAAGAAAGCGTTCACCTTGAGCCCGGTCTGCTTGCTCATGTCCTCGATGAAGGGTTCCCACAGCGACTTGATCGCCGCGCTGCGGTCGGTGGAAATGATGCCGAAATTGATCTCCTGCGCGGCGGCGGCGGTGCCCAGCAGCAGCGCGGCTGCCGCGAGCAGGGACTGGATGCGGTTCATGGCGGTCTCCCTTCGGTTTTACGCCGCGGCGCCCGCCGCGAGCGTTGCGTTGATCAACGGATCGTTCATCACGGCATCGAGCGTCCCGGTGCCGTCGAGCATCTCATCCACGGCGGTGCCGTAGAGGTTTCGAAGCAGCGGCGCCGTCAGGTCCGCCGAGCGGCCGTCGTAGACCACTTCGCCCAGGCGCAACGCCACCGTGCGCGGGCAGAAGCGCCGCGCGAACTGCACCTGGTGGAGCGACACCAGCACCGTGATGCCGTGCTCCTGGTTGATCCGCGCGAGGATCTCCATCACATTGCGCGCGCTTTCCGGGTCGAGGGAAGCGATCGGCTCGTCGGCGAGGATGAGGCGCGCGCGCTGCACCAGCGCGCGCGCGATCGCGACGCGCTGCTGCTGGCCCCCCGAGAGCGTGCTCGCGCGCTGCCAGGCGAGCTCCTCGATCCCCACGCTCTTCAGGGCCCGCCACGCCTCGGCGCGCTGCTCCTCGGAAAAGCTCATGGTGAGGCTGCGCCAGAACGGCACGCGCGGCAGCAGGCCCACGAGGACGTTGGTCATGACCGACAGCCGCCCGACGAGGTTGAATTGCTGGAAAACGAAGCCGACCTCGCCGCGCCGGGCGCGGATGTCGCGAGCGACGCGTCCGTCGGATTGCATGACGCGCTCGCCGACCCGAACCTCGCCGGAGCCGCGGTCGGCGCCGATAAAGCCCGACACGTGCCGCAGGAGCGTCGACTTGCCCGAGCCCGAAGCGCCGATGAGGGCGACCATTTCCCCGGGTGCGAGCTCGATCGTCACGTTCGAAAGCGCCTTCTGGGGTGCGCCGAAGGATTTCGAGAGGTTGCGTATGGAAAGGTGGGCGCCGGCGGTCATGTCGGTGGCGAATATGGCATCCGGGGGTTACAGATTGTTGACAATCTACAAACTGTAACGATTTAATGTCAAGGTATTCCTTTTGGATGACCGCATGGTTTCAGTGCCCACCCACTCCGACGCCCTCGAGCTGCTGCGCAGCCACTCCCTCACCACCCTGGTGCAGCGCGAGTTGGAACGCCGCATCCTCTCGGGCGAGCTCGCCCCCGGCGACAAGCTGAACGAGGAGGATATCGCGGGCCGGCTCAATGTCTCGCGCGGCCCGGTTCGCGAGGCCTTCCGCGCGCTCGAGTCGGCGGGCCTGCTGCGGATGGAAAAGAACCGCGGCGTCTTCGTGCGCCAGGTGTCGATCGCCGAGGCCGACGAAATCTACGAGGTGCGCGCCGGCCTGGACGAGCTGATCGGGCGCCTGCTGGCCGAGCGCATCCGGCCCGCCGGGCTCGCCGAGCTGCGCGAGCTGCTGAAGAAGATGCAGCAGGCCGCGCGCGCGAAGGACGTCGAGGCGTATTACCCGCTGAACGTGCGCTTCCACGACCGCCTGGCCGAGCTCACCGGGAACGGCACCCTGCTGTCGGCGTACCGGCGCCTGGTGAACGAGCTGCACCTCTACCGCAAGGAGACGCTCGCGCGCGGTGCCGACAGCTTCCCGATCTCCACCCGCGAGCACGCCGAGATCGTGGAGGCGCTGGCGCGCAAGGATTCGGACCGCGCGGGCAAGCTCCTCTACGAGCACGCCATGGAAAGCCGCGACCGCCTGCATGCGGCACTCAGCTGAGGAAACCGAGATGCGACATATCGAAGTCAACGCACGCCGCTACAACTGGATGGCCGAGCCGCTCGTCGTGGTCTGCGTGGACGGCTGCGAGTACGACTACCTCACCGAGGCGGCCCGGGCGGGCTCGCTCCCCTTCCTCGGCAAGCTGCTCGCCGCAGGCACGGCGTTCAAGGGCGACTGCGTCGTCCCCTCGTTCACCAACCCCAACAACCTCTCGATCGTCACCGGCACGCCGCCCGCCGTGCACGGCATCTGCGGCAACTTCTTCTACGACCGCGACGCCGACGCCGAAGTGATGATGAACGACCCGAAATACCTGCGCGCGGGAACCATCCTCGCCGCGTTCGCCGACGCCGGTGCGAAGGTGGCGGTGGTGACGGCGAAGGACAAGCTGAGGAAGCTCCTCGGCCACCGCATGAAGGGGATCTGCTTTTCCTCGGAGAAGGCCGCCGAAGCGACGCTCGCCGAGAACGGCATCGACGAGGTGGTCGAGCTGGTCGGGATGCCGGTGCCGTCGGTGTACAGCGCCGAGCTCTCGGAGTTCGTGTTCGCGGCGGGCGTGAAGCTGCTCGAGACCCGCCGGCCGGACCTCATGTACCTCTCCACCACCGACTACATCCAGCACAAGTTCGCTCCCGGCACCGACGGCGCCAACCGCTTCTACGCGATGATGGATCGCTACCTCGCGAAGATGGACGCCATGGGTGCGACGATCGCGCTCACCGCCGACCACGGCATGAATGCGAAGACCAAGGCCGACGGCACGCCCAACGTGATCTACCTGCAGGACGCGATCGACGGCTGGATCGGGAAGCAGAAAGCCCGCGTGATCCTGCCGATCACCGACCCCTACGTGGTCCACCACGGCGCCCTTGGATCCTTCGCCACCATCTACGTCGAGGGCGCCGACAAGGCGACCGTCGCGGCGAAGCTCGCGGCCACCGAGGGCATCGAGGTCGTGCTCGACAACGCCGCGGCTGCGAAGCGCTTCGAGCTGCCGCCCGACCGCCTCGGCGACCTGGTGGTCGTCTCGACCCGGCACGTGGTGCTCGGGACCAGCGTCGCGCGCCACGACCTCTCGGGGCTCGATGCGCCGCTGCGCTCCCATGGGGGCATCTCGGAGCAGACCGTGCCGCTCCTCTTCAATCGCCGCGCCACCGTGCCTGCGGGCCGGCGGCTGCGGAACTTCGACATCCTCGACATCGCCCTGAACCACCTCGAGGCCCGTGGCGCGGGGCAAGCGGCGCTGGAAAGGGTCGCGTCATGAACGACCGCGCGGCCAGGCAGGGCGTGATCGAGGTCCGGTACCCGTTCACCGGCGAAGTCGTCGGCACGGTCCCCAAGGCCACGGTCGACGAGGTCCGCAAGGCGTTCGCCGCCGCGCGGGCCTACAAGCCGAAGCTCACGCGCTACGAGCGCGCGACGATCATGCAGAAGGCCGCCGAGCTGCTGCGGGGCCGCGTGGCCCAGGCCTCCGACCTCATCACGCGCGAGTCGGGCCTGTCGAAGAAGGACTCGACCTACGAGGTGGGGCGCGTTTGCGACGTCTTCACCTTCAGCGCGATGGAGGCGTTGCGCGACGACGGCCAGTCTTTCTCGTGCGACCTCACGCCCCACGGGAAGAACCGCCGCGTCTACACGCGCCGCGAGCCGCTGCTCGGCGTGATCTCGGCGATCACGCCGTTCAACCACCCGATGAACCAGGTGGCCCACAAGGTGGCGCCGTCGATCGCGACCAACAACCGCATGGTGCTGAAACCCTCGGAGAAGACGCCGATGTCGGCGTACTACCTGGCCGAGCTGCTCTACGAGGCGGGATTGCCCCGCGAGATGTTGCGCGTGATCACGGGCGATCCGCGCGAGATCGCCGATGAGCTCATCACCAACGAGAACGTGGACCTCGTGACTTTCACGGGCGGTGTCGCCGTCGGCAAGTCGATCGCCGCCAGGGCGGGCTACCGCCGGATCGTGCTCGAGCTCGGCGGAAACGACCCGATCATCGTGATGGAGGACGCCGACCTCGACGAGGCCTCGAGCCTCGCGGCGCAGGGCTCCTACAAGAACAGCGGCCAGCGGTGCACCGCGGTCAAGCGAATGCTGGTGCAGGAGTCCGTCGCGGATCGATTCGTCGAGATGCTGGTCGCCAAGACGCGCGCATGGACTTTCGGCGATCCGATGAACGCGAAGCTCGAGATGGGAACCGTCATCGACGAGGCCGCGGCGAGGCTCTTCGAGTCCCGCGTCAACGAGGCGGTGGCGCAGGGCGCGAAGCTCCTCGTGGGCAACGAGCGCCAGGGCGCGCTCTATCCGCCGACGGTGCTCGACCGCGTCGACCCGGGCATGACGGTCGTCCGGCAGGAGACTTTCGGCCCGGTATCCCCGGTGATCCGCTTCCGCGACATCGACGAGGCCGTGGCGATCGCCAACGGTACGGCATACGGCTTGTCCTCGGCGGTGTGCACCAACCGGCTCGACTACATCAACCGATTCGTGGCCGACCTCCACGTGGGCACGGTCAATGTGCGCGAGGTGCCTGGCTACCGCCTCGAGCTCACGCCCTTCGGCGGCATCAAGGACTCCGGGCTCGGCTACAAGGAAGGCGTGCAGGAAGCGATCAAGAGTTTCACCAACCTGAAGACATTCAGCCTGCCGTCGGGTTAAATGGACCCTCGGAAATACTGAACAAAAGTGCAGACCCTCCTCAACCTCCTCGCCAGCGTCGCCCTCCTCGTCTGGGGCACGCACATCGTGCGCACCGGGATCCTGCGCGTCTTCGGCGCGGACCTGCGCCGCGTCCTGTCGAAGAGCGTGTCCAACCGGGGCTCTGCCTTCCTCGCGGGGCTCGGCGTCACGGGCCTGGTGCAGTCCTCGAGCGCGACCGCGCTCATCGCGAGCTCCTTCGTCTCGCAGAACCTGATCGGGCTGGCGGCGGCGCTGGCGATCATGCTCGGCGCCGACGTGGGCACCGCGCTCATGACGCAGGTGTTCTCGCTCGACCTCGCGTGGCTTTCGCCGCTGCTCATCACGTTCGGCGTGATCTTCTTCCTGTCGCGGCGCACTACCCGCGCGGGCCAGCTCGGGCGGGTCGCGATCGGCCTGGGGCTCATCATCCTCGCACTGCAGCTGGTGGTGCAGGCGACCAAGCCGATCACCCAGGGCGCGGGCGCCAAGGTGATCTTCGCCACCCTCACCGGCGACCCGATGCTCGACATGCTGATCGGGGCGATCTTCACCGTGTTCTCATGGTCGAGCCTGGCGGTGGTGCTGCTGTCGTCCACGCTCGCCGCCTCGAACGTGGTCTCGGTGCCGGTGGCGCTCGGCCTCGTGCTCGGCGCCAACCTCGGCAGCGGCTTCCTCGCGCTCCTGGTCAATTCGCGCACGCCCGGTGGCGGCCGCAACGTCGCCTTCGGCAACCTGCTCTTCAAGGTCGCGGGCTGCATCATCTTTTCCATCGCGATGCCGTACGCGCTCGAGCTGATCGCGAGGTTCGACACCGACACGCGGCGCCAGGTGGTCCACTTCCACGTGCTCTTCAACGTGACGCTCGCGGTGATCTTCATCGGGCTCACCGACAAGGTCGCGCGGCTGGTGGAGCGGTGGCTGCCGCAGGTGACCGAGCGCGTGCCGCAAACCGAGCCCAAGCACCTCGACCTGGCCGCGATCGATACGCCGGCGCTCGCGCTCGCCAATGCCGCGCGCGAGACGCTGCGCATCGGCGACACCGTCGAGCAGATGCTCCACGGCATGCTGGACGCGATCCGCACCAACGACCTCGCGAAGGTCGAGCAGGTGATCCTGCTCGACGACGACGTGGACCGCCTCTATACCGCGGTCAAGCTCTACCTTACGCAGATCAGCCGCGAGGCCCTCGACGAGCGCGACAGCCGGCGCTGGACCGAGATCATCTCGCTCACCATCAACCTCGAGCACGTCGGCGACATCATGGAACGCATCATGGAGGACCTGCGCGACAAGAAGATCGCGCAGCGCCTGTCGTTCTCGGACGCGGGGATGCGCGAGATCACCGAGCTGCACGGCAAGCTCGTGGTGAACCTGCGGCTGGGACTGTCGGTGTTCCTGAACGGCGACGTGAAGAG
>JANMYH010000044.1:0-14962 GCA_031381925.1 Burkholderiales bacterium
GATCCTTGCTATCACGCCTCCCGCCAGCAGCACGCCACCGCGCGCCATCACCGCGAGCGCGTGGTCGCCGGCGATGTTGCCGAGACACTCCGAGAAAATGTCGATGGCGAGCACGCACTGCGGATCGCCCTCGAGGGCCTGCGTCGCGATCCAGGCGGTCTCCACGTTTCGGCCCGTGAGCGCCCGGTAGAGGTTCGCGATCCCGCGGCCGGACACGACGTCCTCGGCCTCCACCCGCCCGCTCTCCGCCATCAGCGCGCGCCACACGCGCTCCTGCGCGGCGCTGGCGGGACTGAACCCCATATGCCCGCCCTCGCCGGGCAGGACCCGGGACGTTAGCAGGTAGGCGATGCCGAGGCCGGTGCCGAGGCCGAGGACGACGCGCGGTTCGCCCGCGATGGGCTTGCCGGGCTGGAGGGTGAGGGAGTCCTTCGGGACGAGGAGCTCGACGCCGCTCGCCATCGCACCCAGGTCGTTCACGACCACGATCCGCGGAATCCGGAAGCGGCGCGCGAGCGCGTCGCCATCGACCACCCACGGGCGGTGGGTCATCTTCACGCGATTGCCCTGCGCGGGGCCCGCGACGCCGAGGGCGCCGGCGGTGATGCGGGCGCGCGGCGGCCGCACCAACTCCCACTCCGCGAGAAATTGCGCGAACACCGCCGCCATGTCCCGAAAATCGTCGATCAGGTAACGCCGGGCGAGGAACGCACGCCAGCGCCCGCTGCGCGCCTCGCCGACTTCCAGCAGAATCTTGGTTGCACCAACGTCCCCTGCCAGGATCACGCTTGCCCTCCCCGTCCCCGGAATCTCCGCTCAAGGTCCTGTTTATCACGCCCGAATGCGCGCCGCTGGTGAAGACCGGCGGGCTCGGGGACGTGAGCGCCGCGCTGCCCGCCGCCCTGAAGGTTGCGGGCATCGACGTGCGCGTGCTGCTGCCGGGCTACCTGCCGGTGCTTGCGGCCGCGACCGGCGCTCGCGAGCTTGCAACCGTCGATGTCCTCGGGCGTCGCGTGCGCCTCCTCGATGCGAAGCTCCCGAGCGGCGTGCCGCTGATCGTCGCCGACTGCCCGGCGCTCTACGCGCGCGGCGGGGGCCCGTACCAGGCCGACGACGGCGAGGATTGGGAAGACAACGCGCTTCGCTTCGGCGTGCTGTCGAAGCTCGCGGCGATCCTGGGCGCGGGCGCGAGCCCGCTCGACTGGCGCCCCCAGATCGTTCACTGCAACGACTGGCCGACGGCATTGGCGCCGGTGTACCTGCGCTTCGATCCCCAGCGGCGTGCGGCGAGCCTCGTGACCATCCACAACCTCGCGTTCCAGGGCTCCTACGGTTTCGCGCACCTGGCGCCCCTCGAGCTTCCCGCTGCGAGCCTGGGCATGGACGGGATGGAGTTCTACGGCCGCGTGTCGTTCCTGAAAGGCGGGATCGTCTACGCCGATGCGGTGAACACCGTGAGCCCGACCTATGCGCGCGAGATCCAGACGCCGGAGCACGGCCACGGCATGGATGGCGTGCTGCGGGCGCGGGGCGATCGGATCCACGGCGTCCTGAACGGGATCGACACCGCGCTCTGGAACCCGGAAGCGGATCCCTGGATCGCGAGCCGCTTTGGTCCCCTCACGCTCGACCGCAAGGCGCCCAACAAGCGCGAGCTGCGCACGCGGATGGGGCTCGATGCGGCCCCGGAGCGCCCGCTCGCCGCGATGGTGACCCGGTTGACCCAGCAGAAAGGCATCGACCTGGTGACCGACGCCGCCGACGCACTCATGGCGCAGGGCCTGCAGGTCGCGGTGGTGGGCACGGGCGATCGCGATTTGGTCGCGCGGCTCGAGGCGGCACAGTCGCGCCACCGCGGCGCCTTCGCGCTCGTGAGTGCGTTCGACGAGGGGCTCGCGCACCTGGTCGAGGGCGGCGCCGACATGTTCCTCATGCCCTCGCGCTTCGAGCCGTGCGGGATGAACCAGATGTACAGCCAGCGCTACGGCACGCCCCCCGTTGCGACCGCCACCGGCGGGCTCGTCGACACCATCACCGACGCCGATCCGAAGCCCACCGGCTTCCTGATGCCGGAAGCGACGGCCCCCGCGCTGCTCGACGCCACGCAGCGCGCCCTCGCCGCCTGGGGCGACCCCAAGCGCTGGCGCACGCTCCAGCTCAACGGGATGGCTCAGGATTTTGGCTGGACCCAGGCGGCCGGCCGGTACATCGAGATCTACCGAAAACTGGTGTCAGACACCATTTCCGCCGCGCGGAAAATAGGTCTCTGACTCCCGTTTTTCTCATACCCACTTCATCAGGCCGAGCTCGAAGCGGTGGGAGAGGGCCGGGTGGAAGGGATAGGCGCGGATGCGGCACTCGAGCTTGCCGCAGAGCCCGGGGGCGAGGTCGAGCTGGAAGCGATACTCGCCGCCCTCGCCGCGCTCGCCGGTGTAGGTGAACGGATAGGCGTCGGGCACGCGGCCGGCGGAGAGCTCCGCCACCGCGGGCACCAGCTGCAGCTCGACCACGAGGTCGTCGGGCGTGAGCTGCTCGGAGCGCACGCCCACGGTGAAGCGCACCTTGTCGCCGAACATGGCGTTGCGCTCCGGCGTTCCGAGCGCGCGCACCTGCACCTGCGGCCACGCCGGGCGCACGCGCCGCTTCCACCCCGCCACGTCGCGCGCCAACGCGTACTGGTTGGCCGCGAACTGCTTCCCGCGCGCCGCCGCGGGCACATAGAAGCGCGACAGGTACTCGCCCACCATGCGCTCGCTGTTGAACCGCGGCAGCAGCGTCATGATCGAGCGCTTCGCCATCGCGATCCACTCGGGCGAGAAGCCGAGGTCGCCGCGGTCGTAGTAGAGCGGGATCACCTTGTCCTGCAGCAGCTCGTAGAGGCTGCGGCTCTCCTCGAGGTTGCGGCGCTCGTCGGAGAGCTTCTCGGAGGCGGGCTTGATCGCCCAGCCGTTGTCGCCGGTGTAGCCCTCGCCCCACCAGCCGTCGAGCACCGACAGGTTGATGACGCCGTTGAAGCCGGCCTTCATTCCCGACGTGCCTGACGCCTCGAGCGGGAAGATCGGGTTGTTGAGCCACACGTCGACGCCCGAGACGAGTCGCCGCGCGAGCCTCAAGTCGTAGCCCTCCACCAGCAGGAAGCGTCCCTCGAACTCCGGCATCGCGGCCACCTGCGTGATGCGGCGAATGAATTCCTTGCCGGGCTCGTCGGCCGGGTGCGCCTTCCCCGCGAAGAGGAAGAGCACCGGGCGATCGGAGTCGGAGATGATCGCCTGCAGCCACTCGAGGTTCGCGAAGAGGAGGGTCGCGCGCTTGTACGTGGCGAAGCGCCGCGCGAACCCAATGGTGAGCACCTTCGGGTTGGCGGGATCGGCGTACTTGAGCAGGCGATCGAGGTGGGCTTCGCTGCCGTGGTTGCGGAAATGCTGCGCGCGCACCCGCTGCCGCACCAGCTCGAACATCCGCGACTTGAGGTGCTGGCGGATGCTCCAGAAGAGGTGATCCGGCACCGACTTCACGGCGTCGAGCGCGCCCGGCAGCTCGAGGCGGCTATTCCAGCCGCTGCCGATGAAGCGCTCGAACGCGTCGGCCATCTCGGGGGCGAGGAAGCTCGGCGCGTGCACGCCGTTGGTCACGTAGCTGATCGGGTTTTCTTCCTCGGGCACCTCGGGCCAGAGCTCGCCCATGATCAGCGCCGAGACATCGCCGTGGATGCGCGAGACGCCGTTCATGAAGCGCGAGCCGCGCGTTGCGAGCGCGGTCATGTTGAAGTCCTGGCTCGTGGGCGTGCGCCCGAGCGCCATCAGGGTGTCGCGCGGCAGGTTCAGCTCCTGCGTGAAGCGATGGAAGTAACGCTCGACCTTCTCGGGAGCGAAATGATCGTGGCCCGCGGCAACCGCGGTGTGCGTCGTGAAGATGGTGTTCGAGGCCACGGCCTCGAGCGCGGTGTCGAGGTCGAGCCCTTCCTTCACCAGCGCACGCATGCGCTCGAGCACCAGGAACGCCGCGTGCCCCTCGTTCATGTGCCACGCGGTCGGCTTGATCCCCAGGGCCTGGAGTGCGCGGAAGCCGCCCATGCCGAGCACGATCTCCTGCTGGATGCGCGTGTTGCGGTCGCCGCCGTAGAGCCGGTGGGCGGTGGCGCGGTCCTCGGGACGGTTGTGCTCGTGGTCGGTGTCGAGGAGGTACAGCGTGATCCGCCCGACGCGCGCATGCCAGATCTTGCAGAACACGTCGTGCTCGCCGAATTCGACCTTGACCTCGAGCGGCTTGCCCGCCTTGTCGAGCACCGGGGTGATCGGCAGGTCGCCGAAATCGTTGTCGAAGTAGTGCGCGTGCTGCGTGCCCTCGGCGTCGATGGTCTGCTGGAAATAGCCCTGGCGATAGAGCAGGCCCACCGCGACGAACGGCAGCGCCATGTCGCTCGCGGTCTTGCAGTGGTCGCCGGCGAGGATCCCGAGGCCGCCGGAATAGATCGGCAGGCTCTCGTGGAAGCCGAACTCCGCGCAGAAGTACGCGACCAGCTCGTCCTTGCCGAGGGCCACCTCGCCGTCCTGGGAGGGCAGCCGGCCGTGATAGGCGTCGTAGGTCGCGAGCGTGCGGTCGAGGTCGTGGAGGAACACCGGGTCGCGCGCCGCCTCTTCGAGCCTCAATTGGCCCACGCCCTGCAGCAGCGCCTTGGGACTGTGGTCTACGGCCTCCCAGATCTTGGAATCGAGGCGGGCGAAGAGCGCGCGCGCCGGGCGATTCCAGCTGAACCAGAGGTTGTTCGAGAGCTCCTCGAGGCGGGCGAGCTCGGCCGGCAAGCGGGGATTGACTTCGAGGGGGAAGGCGGTTCCCGGACGGGATGGCATACGCGCTCTTATGGTTGGATTTCCCAAGCCTGTGACGGCGGCTTGACAATCCTAGTTCATTTCCACAATACTAGAAACATGAAAACGTCGCAGGCCGTCCCCCTCCTCGCCGCCCTCGCCCAGGAAACGCGGCTTTCGATCTTCCGCGCGCTGGTCCAGGCCGGGCCCGCGGGGGTTGCCGCGGGCCGGCTCGCCGAAGCGGTGGGCGCGCCGGCATCGACCCTCTCCTTCCATTTGAAGGAGCTCGCGGCCTCGGGCCTCGCGCGCTCCCGCCAGGACGGGCGCTTCATCTATTACAGCGCCGACTATGCCGCGATGTCGGAGCTGGTCGCCTTCCTCACCGAGAAATGCTGCCAGGGCATGCCCGCGCCCCAGGTCGCGCGGATCGGGCAGGCAGTGGCCTCGTGCTGCCCGGCCCTCCCCCAAGGGGGAGGGAGAGCGATCCACAAGCAAAGGAGCGGTTCATGAAAAATGACGCCCCCGCCCTGCCCGTCGCCGTGATCGGTGCGGGTCCCATCGGCTTGGCCGCCGCCGCCCACCTGCTCGAGCGCGGCTTCGCGCCCGTGGTCTTCGAGGCCGGTGCGTCGGTGGCCGCGAGCTACGAATCCTTCCGCCATGTGCAGCTCTTCTCGCCGTGGCGCTACAACCTCGATCCCGCCGCGCGGCGCCTGCTCGAGGCGGCGGGGTGGGTCGCGCCCGACCTCGACCAGCTCCCCACGGCGGGGGCGATGATCGACGACTATCTCGCGCCGCTTGCAGCCCTTGCGCCGATGCGCCCCGCGCTGCGCCTCTCGCACCGAGTGATCGATGTCGCCCGATCGGGTTTCGACAAGGTGAAATCGAAGGGACGCGACGACGCGCCCTTCGAGATTCGCTGCGCCACGCCCGACGGCGTGCGCCAGTTCCGCGCGTGGGCGGTCCTGGACGCCTCCGGCACCTGGAGCAAGCCCAATCCGCTCGGTGCGAACGGGCTGCCCGCGATCGGCGAGGCCGAGGCCGCCGCTCAAATCGCCTACGGCATGCCCGACATCCTCGGCCGCGATCGTGCGCGCTACGCCGGCAAGCGCGTACTCGTGGCAGGCGCTGGACACTCGGCGGCCGGCAGCCTGCTCGCGCTGGCGAAGCTCGCGGACGAAGCGCCCGGCACGCAGATCGTCTGGACGATCCGCGGCCACGACTTTTCCCGCATCTTCGGCGGCGGCGAGAACGACGGCCTCGCCGCGCGCGGTGCACTCGGACGGCGGTTGAAAGTCCTCGCCGACAGCGGACGCCTCGAAGTCCAGTCCGATTTCCGCACCGAAAGGATCCAACCAAAACCGGGGACAGACCACGGTTTTCTGCCCGGCGGGAAACCGTGGTCTGTCCCCGGTTTTTCGGTGGTGGGTTTGGGTGCCAATGGGGAAGAGCGCGTCATCGAGGGCATCGACGAGATCATCGTCGCCACCGGCGGGCGACCGGATTTGTCGATTGCCGCCGAGTTGCGGATGAAGCTCGATCCGTGGATCGAGTCGACCGAGGCCCTGGCACCGCTCATCGACCCGAATGTCCACAGCTGCGGCACCGTGCGTCCCCACGGCCATCGCGAGCTTGCCCATCCCGAGGCGCGTTTCTACGCGATCGGCGCGAAGAGCTACGGGCGCGCGCCCAACTTCCTGCTGGCCACCGGCCACGAGCAGGTGCGCTCGGTCGTCGCGGCGCTGGCGGGCGACCTCGTCGCCGCCGACAATGTGCAGCTCGAGCTGCCCGAGACCGGCGTGTGCTCGACGCAGTTCGACGAGGCGTCGTCGGGGTGCTGCACAAACGTCTGCGGCGGCCCGTCCGTCAAGCGCGCGGACGCCTGCTGCGGCCTCGACGAGCGCATCAAGGATGAAGGAGGCAGCGGCTGCGGCTCCGCCGCTTCGAAAGCGGCGACGCAAGGGGCCAAAGCCACCTCGTGCTGCCGCTAGCCCCCTTCATCACGTCGCTCGGCATCGCCCAGATCGTCTCGTGGGGGAGCCTTTTCTACGCGATCGGCGTGCTCGGCCCGGCGATGCGCCGCGACCTGGGCGTCTCGGAGCTTTTCCTATTCAGCGCGTTCACCGCCGGACTGCTCGTCTCGGGAACGATCGCCCCCGCGATGGGCCGCCTCATCGACCGGCGTGGCGGCCGCTTCGTGCTGTCGCTGGGCTCGGTGCTCGCGGTGGTAGCGATGACGCTCCTCGCGGTGGCGCCGAATGCCGCGGTGATGGTCGCCGGGTGGATCGTGGCCGGGGCCGCGATGTCCGCATGCCTCTACGACCCGGCCTTCGCCACGCTCTCGCAGCACACCGGCACGCGCTATCGCCGCGCGGTGACCGCGCTCACGCTCTTCGGCGGCTTCGCGAGCACCGTCTTCTGGCCGCTGTCGCACATCCTCATGGAGGCGTGGGGGTGGCGGGTGACCTTCGGCATCTACGCGGGCCTGCACCTCTTCCTGTGCCTGCCGATCCACCAGCTCTTCGTGCCGAAGCACTCGCACCTCACGCAAACGGAGTCCACCGCCAAGCCGGCCGAGGTCTCGCCCGGGTTGAGCGACCCGCGCCTGCTCTGGCTCACGGCGAGCTTCGCCATCGCGACCTTCATCTTCGCCGTGATCGCGGTGCACCTGATCCAGCTCCTCACTACCGCGGGCCTCACGCCCGCGCAGGCCGTCACCGTCTCGATGCTGGTCGGGCCCATGCAAGTGGCCGGACGGATCATCGAGCTCGGATTCTCGGGGAGGGTACGCGCGGTGACCGTCGGCATCGTGGCCTTCGGCCTGATGCTGCTGGCACTCGTGGCGCTCATCAGCGTCGAGGGCTTCGGCATCGCGGCGATCGTCTTCGTGGTCGCCTACGGCTGCGGCAACGGCGTGCTCACGATCGTGAAGGGCACCGCGCCGGTGGAGCTCTTCGGTGCGAAGGGCCTCGGCGGGTTGCTGGGTTATCTCTCGCGCGCCGGGCTCTACGCCAAGGCGGTCGCGCCCGCCTCGTTCTCGGCGCTCCTCACCTTCGGCCTCACGCGCAATGCGGCGCTCGCATCGCTTGCCGCACTCACCTTCGCCGGAATCGGCACCTACATGCTCGCGACGCGAAATCGAAACAACCCGGCCCCATGATCGACGCCCCATGACGAACCGAACGTACAACGTCCTCTTTCTCTGCACCGGCAACTCGGCCCGCTCGATCATGGCGGAGGTGCTCCTCACCCACCTCGGGAAAGGCCGATTCGGCGCCTTCTCCGCGGGAAGTCATCCCTCCGGGCGGGTGAATCCGTTCAGCATCGAGACGCTGAAGGGCTTCGGCCTGGCCACCACGGGCTTGCGCAGCAAGAGCTGGGACGAGTTCGTCGCGAAAGGCGCACCGCCCATCGACTTCATCTTTACCGTGTGCGCCAGCGCCGCGGGCGAGGCGTGCCCGGTCTGGCCGGGCCGTCCGGTGACGGCCCATTGGGGCGTGGAAGATCCCGCCGCGGTCGAGGGGACCGATGAGGAAAAGCGCGCCGCCTTCAAGGAAGCGGCGATCATCCTGCGCCGGCGCATCGAGCTCTTCCTCGCGCTGCCGATCGCGACGCTCGACGAGCTCACGATCACGACTCGGCTGCGCGAGATCGGCACGCAATGACCGGGGACCTGCCGCGCCGGTTTGCGGCGGAGGCGCTGGGAACGGCGGGACTGCTCGCGGTCGTCGTCGGCTCGGGGATCATGGCGGAGCGATTGGCCGGCGGAAACGTGGCGGTCGCCCTCCTGGCCAACTCCCTCGCCACCGCAGGCGGGCTCTACGTCCTGATCCTCGCATTCGCGGGGATTTCCGGCGCCCATTTCAATCCCCTCGTGACGCTCACCCGTGCGCTCGTGGGCGAATCTCCGTGGCGCGAAGTCCTGCCGTACGTGCTCGCGCAGGTCGCCGGCGCGATCGCGGGCACGTGGATGGCGCATGCGATGTTCGGCGTCCAGATCCTGCAGGTGTCCGCGAAAGCGCGCCTCGGCGCATCGCTGTGGCTGGGCGAATTCGTCGCGACCTTCGGCTTGATCGCCTGCATCCGGCTCGTGTCGCGCGCCTCCCCGGCCTCGGTCGCCGGCGCGGTCGCCGCCTACATCGGGGCGGCGTACTGGTTCACGTCGTCGACGTCGTTCGCGAATCCCGCGGTCACGATTGCGAGGGCCCTCACCGACACGTTCGTCGGCATCGCCCCGATCGACGTGGCGCCGTTCATCGCGGCCCAATGGATCGGCGCCCTGGCGGCACTGGCCGTGTGCCGCGGGTTCGAGAGGTCACCCCGCCACGACGGGTGAAGCGATCGGCCAGGGGCTGCCGGTGCCCGTGATGCGCGCGGGCTCGCGGCCACTGCGCCGCACCTCGTGGCGTTCGAGCGCGGCAAGGATCTCGTGGCACAGGAGCGCTGCCTCGCGCCCCGCTTCGGTGAGCTCCATGCGGCCGTTGCGCGCCTGGAGCACCGGCGCTCCGAGCGTCTCCGAAAGCTTGCGCAGCAGTCCCGAAACCGTGGGCTGGGCGAGCGCCAGCTCCTCGGCGGCGCGCGTGACGCTGCCCAGGCGCATGCACGCCTCGAACGCGGCCAGCTGTGGGAGTAGTCCGTGACGGTAATAGTGACGCAGGCGAGTTCGGGCCATTTGGCCGCCTCCAATGAGGTTCGTTAGCCAAAGGTCTCGCTAACGAACCAGGCGGAATGCCCGGCTAGCCGACCGTGCCGAGGCCACCGTGGCCTGGATTGACGACACGACCGTTAAAGCTACTCCCCTTTGAGGGAGCGTCCCGCCTTCGCGGAACACGTGACTGCTTTTTATCCGACTTCGCGCCCCCGTGCAAGTTCCCCCAGGGGGCATTGCGAAAAGCAATGGCGTTATTTTGAATCGCGATCCTGGTGGTCGCGGGCTGCGTCGACAATCGATTCAACGCCACTGCCTCGACTCATCATGGAAATCCTCTCGAGCCAATTCCTCTCCGCCCTCGCGGCCATCGTCGTGATCGACCTGATGCTCGCGGGCGACAACGCCATCGTGATCGCGCTCGCCGCCCGCAACGTCCCCGCGCACCTGCAGAAGCGCGCCATTGGATGGGGCACGGCCGGCGCCATCCTGGTGCGCAGCCTCATGACACTCATCGTGGTGTGGTTGCTGCAGGTTCCGGGGCTGCTGTTCGTGGGCGGCGCGGTCCTCGTGTGGATCGCCTACAAGCTGCTGCTGCCCGAGGGGGCGGCGCACGACGGGACCGCAACGCAAGGCAAGCCCACGAATTTCTGGGCCGCGATGCGCACCATCGTGATCGCCGACGCCGTCATGGGCATGGATAACGTGCTCGCGGTCGCGGGCGCCGCCCACGGCAGCTACACGCTGGTGGTGCTGGGCCTGCTCATCAGCGTGCCGATCGTCGTGTGGGGCTCGAGCCTGCTGCTGAAGTGGGTCGAGCGCTATCCGGTGATCGTGTATTTCGGTGCCGGCGTCCTCGCGTGGACGGCGGTCAAGATGATGATGGCGGAGCCCTACGTGCGCGACGTCTTCGCCAGCGACGAGCCGTACCTCGTGACCCTCATCTACCTGGTGGTAATCGGCGGCGTGCTGCTGACCGGATTCATCCACAACCACCGTCGCCTCGAATCGCGCATCACCGCCCGCCTGGCGCTCCTCGCCGCGGCGCGCGAACTGGATCCCACCCGCCTCGAGAAAGGCTTCGCCATGAAGAACGTCCTGCTCCCCATCGGCACCTCACGCAACGCGCAGTTCGCGGTGCGCCGCGCGATCCAGGAGTACCTCCAGAACCCGGATCTCAAGATCCACCTCCTGAACGTCCAGATGCCGCTGTCGCGCCACATCGCGCAGTTCCTCGGCCAGCGCACGCGCGACGAGTACCACCGCGACCAGGCCGCGATCGCTCTCAAGCCCGCGATCGACCTCCTGCAGCAGCACAACATCCCCTATGAGCGGCACATCCGCTCGGGCGACCGCGCGAGGATCATCGCCGCCGAGGCCGAGCGCCTGCACTGCGACCACATCATCATGGCCACCGCACGCAAGAACTCGCTCACGCGCATGCTCGAGGACTCGACCACCAGCCGCGTGCTCGAGCTCACCCAGGTGCCGGTCGAGCTAGTGGCGGGCGACCAGGTCTCGACCCTCGAGCGCGTCGCCGTGCCGGCCGGGATCGGTACCGTGATCGCGTTGGTGCTGGCCGCCTCGATGGACTGACTACCGCGAGTCGGTGTTCACGCCCACGCCGTGCTCGAACACCATCTTGCCGCCGAGCCAGCCGGAGACGAGCAGCATCAGGATGGCCACGAACGACATCAACACCGGGATCGTGAGGTCGCCCTGGTTGCCGCGCCGCAACCACGCATTGCAGACGTAGAGGGCGACGACCGTGAGGTTGATCAGCATGTGGGTGACGGCGATCTTCTTGACCGGGCCGGACGGCAGCGACAGCAGGTCGACGAGGCCCGGCACCGCGGCGGCCAGCGCCCCCACGATGCCGCCGAGCATCGAGTAGTAGGCGAGCATGTTCCAGTGGTTCGGCATCGGCGTGCCCTTCACCATGCAGACCAGGTCGGCGGCGAGCGAGAGCACGAAGCCGCCGATGGCGATCGGCACGAGCATGGGGTGGATCGGGTGGCCGGCGATGCTGGCAGGGGTGCGCATGGGGCCCTCCTGGGGTAGGGGAGGCCATTTTCCTCCTGCGCCCATGAAAAAGGGAGGCTTGCGCCTCCCTTAATTGCCCTATCTTGATTACCCTCTCCCCGGCCCTCCCCCAAGGGGGAGGGAGGCTTTACTGGCAGGCCTCGCACTCCGGGTTGTCGATGGTGCAGAACTTCGCATCCTCGGCCGCTCCCTCGCCCGCCGCGGCCGTGGACATGCCGCCCGCGGTCACCGCGTTCAGCTCGCCGCCCTTGCCGGTGGACTTCTCGGCCGAGGTCGCCGCCAGCGTGCGCAGGTAGTACGTGGTCTTGAGGCCCCGCAGCCACGCGAGCTTGTAGGTCTCGTCCAGCTTCTTGCCCGAGGCGCCGGCCATGTAGATGTTGAGCGACTGCGCCTGGTCGATCCACTTCTGGCGGCGCGCCCCCGCCTCCACCAGCCACTTCGCGTCGACCTCGAATGCCGTCGCGTAGAGGCTGCGGACCTCCTGCGGCACGCGGTCGACCTTGCCGATAGAGCCGTCGAAGTGCTTCAAGTCGTTGACCATCACCGAGTCCCACATCCCCAGCTTCTTCAGGTCGCGCACCAGGTACTCGTTCACCACGGTGAACTCGCCCGACAGGTTCGACTTCACGAAGAGGTTCTGGTAGTTGGGCTCAATCGATGCCGACACGCCGATGATGTTCGAGATCGTCGCCGTGGGCGCGATCGCCACACAGTTGGAGTTGCGCATGCCGTGCTCCTTGATGCGCTCGCGCAGCTTGCTCCAGTCCATCGACTCCGACATGTCCACTTCGACGTAGCCACCGCGCTCGTCGAGCAGCAGCTTCAGCGTGTCGTGCGGCAGGATGCCCTTGTCCCAGAGCGATCCTGGGAAGCTCGAGTAGCGGCCCCGTTCCTTCGCGAGCTCGGTCGATGCCCAGTAGGCGAAGTAGCACACCGCCTCCATCGAGCGGTCGGCGAACTCCATCGCGGCGTCGCTCGCGTAGGGGATGCGCAATTCGTGGAGCGCGTCCTGGAAGCCCATGATGCCGAGGCCCACGGGGCGGTGGCGCTTGTTCGAGTCGTGCGCCTTCCTCACCGCGTAGTAGTTGATGTCGATCACGTTGTCGAGCATGCGCATCGCCGTGGTGATCGTCTTCTGCAGCTTGGCGTGGTCGAGCTTGCCATTCTTCACGTGGGCCAGCAGGTTCACGCTGCCGAGGTTGCACACCGCGATCTCTTCGCTGTTGGTGTTGAGCGTGATCTCGGTGTTCTTGGTGATGAGGCCGTTCACGGTCCATGCATGGGTATCGGAATCGACCGTGAGACAGTACGCATCCTCGTTGGGCAGCGGCGTGAGCCCCGTAAAGGTGGCGTGCAGCTTCTGCTCGTAGCCGTCCTTTTTCAGGTTTTCCAGGAAACGCCGCGCCGCGTCGGACTTACGCGACTTTCCCAGACCCGTGATCTCTTCGGCGATGCGGCAGCCACGGATCGAGGTGATGAGCAGGCGATAAAGCGGCTGGCTCCAGTACGCCTTCCTGCCGCCCTTGCCGTCGGGCATCTCGTGCTGCTCGTGGCCGCGCATCTGGTTGATCGACGACTTGACGCCGAAATTGGCCCAGAGCACCTGCAGCTCCTCGATCAACTTGCGATCGACGGACGCGAGCGCCAGCGTCGTCACATCGTCGCTGCTCACGAGGTTGCCGTCGGCCAGGTAGAGGCCGCGCAGGTAGGCCGCCACGGTTTCACGGTCGCCCTCCCAAACCAGGCGCGGGACACGGGTCTTGTTTTGCGCCGTGAAGCCATGCTCCTCGAGCAGCCGGCGTAGCGGAGCCGACGACAGGCGTGCCTTGCCCGTCTTTGGATCGAGCCGGAAGACGGGCGTGTTGACCGAAGTCGTCCTCAATACCGTGTTGCCATCCAGCAGCATATGCACGGTTTCCTGCGTCTCCTCGAGGAGATCGAAGTCCTGCTCCCACACATCGATGAAGACGTTGTCCCTGCCGAACGTTCCGTCGCCGGCGATCAATCCCATCAGGTAGGAAAGGTCAGGCATATGGTCGGGCCCCCAGAGACCTTCCACCTGCTGGGTGAGCAATTTGTCGCCGTGCACCAGGTCCCGGGCCTCGACCCAGCCGCGATCCTTCACCCAAACCTTGTGGTCTGGAGTCACCTTGTGGGAGTAACCCTCCTCGGTCTCGATGCGCACCATCGGCGCATCGGGACGGGGAAGCAACATCTCGGAGGCGTCGTAGACGCCGTCCATGCCGACGACCCGGTTCTTTCCGCCGAGCGCGTAGAGCTCGCCGATGGTCATGAGGCCGCGATCGGTGACGACGCGCTGGTCGGCCGCAATGCAGCACAGGTTGGAGGAGTGCACCACACCCACGTGCTGCTGCGGGCTCCTGATGTTGGCCGCATCCTTGAACGTGATCCACGGATGCCCGGTCTCGAAGAGCATCGTGAGCATCCGGCGCCACAGGCTCTGCGCCGGGATCTTCTTGTGCAGCTTCAGCTCCCCGCGCGCGGCCTTCTTCTCGTAGACGGTGTACGCCTCCTCGAAGGCCTTGCCGAATTTATCGTGGAGGTCGGGCACGTCGGAGGGCGAGAAGAGCGTCCACTCGCCGCCTTCCATCACCCGCTTCATGAAGAGGTCGGGGATCCAGTTGGCGGTGTTCATGTCGTGCGTGCGGCGGCGGTCGTCGCCGGTGTTCTTCCGCAGCTCGAGGAACTCCTCGATGTCGAGGTGCCAGGCTTCGAGGTAGCAGCACACCGCCCCCTTGCGTTTTCCGCCTTGATTGACCGCTACCGCCGTGTCGTTGACGACCTTGAGGAACGGAACCACACCCTGCGATTTTCCATTGGTTCCCTTGATGTAGGAACCCAGGGCGCGCACTGGCGTCCAGTCGTTTCCGAGTCCACCGGCGAACTTGCTGAGGAGCGCGTTTTCCTTGATGGCTTCATAGATCCCGTCCAAGTCGTCGGCGACCGTCGTGAGGTAGCAGGAGGACAGCTGCGAGCGCAGCGTCCCGGCGTTGAAGAGGGTCGGCGTGGACGACATGAAATCGAAGGTCGACAGCACGTTGTAGAACTCGATCGCACGCTCCTCGCGGTTGATCTCGTTCAGGCTCAGGCCCATCGCCACCCGCATGTAGAACGCCTGCGGCAGTTCGATGCGCTTCTCGTGGATGTGGAGGAAGTAGCGGTCGTAGAGCGTCTGCAGGCCGAGGTAGTTGAACTGCAGGTCGCGCTCGGGCTTCAACGCCGCGCCCAGGCGCTTCAGGTCGAACGAGGCGAGCCGCTCGTCGAGGAGCTGCGCCTTCACGCCCTGGCTGATGAACGTCGGGAAATATTCGGCGTAGCGGGTCGACATCTCGGCGTGCATCACCTCTTCGCCCAGCACCTCGCGGCGGATGGTGTGCAGCAACAGGCGCGCGCTCACGTAGGTGTAGTCGGGATCCTGCTCGATCAGCATGCGCGCGGCGAGGAT
>JANMYH010000048.1:0-11598 GCA_031381925.1 Burkholderiales bacterium
CTTGGTCGTCTTGCGCTGCTTGGCGACCTCTTCTTCGTCGAGATACCGGTAGGTCTTGGCGACCGCTTCCATGGCCAGGATGCCGTCCTTGGGCGGGTCGAGCTTGAGGTCGGTGAGCAGCACGATGCGCGGCATCTTCGCCACGTCGCTCGCGAAGGCACCCAGGTCGTGGTAGCCGCCCGTGACCTTTATGTTGACCGGGAGCTCGGCGTAGAACTCGGTGAAGTTCTCGTTGGTCGCTGGCTTGAAGAGCTCGAACGCGAGGCCGCGTCCGAGGCCCGCCTGGTTGATGTCGATCAGCAAGGCGTCCATCTCGCTCTTGTTGGGCAGCTGCTTGAGGAGCGCTCCGAACGACTGCTCGATTTCCGCGCGCTGCTGCTTGTACGCCTCGAGGTTGACGGCGAGCTTCTTCTTCTCGAGGAAGGTTTCCTTCTGCTTGGCGACGTCGGCGCGCCCCTTCTCGATCTCCTCGGCCTGCGCCTGCCAGAGAAAGAAGTAGGCCGCGGCCTGGACGGCGATGAAGACCAGCAGGAAGGCGCCGACCTTGATCGCCCACGGCCAGTTGCCGGGCTGCTTCGGGTCGAGCGTCTTGAGATCGTCGAGCAGGCTCATTTGGCCCCCGCCGCCTTGGGTGCCGCCGGCGCCGCCTTGCCACCCGCGGTGCGCGGGTCCTCGGTCTGCGCGCGCTTGATCGAAATATTCATGTTGAACTCGTTCACGCGGTTGCCGGACTTGTCAGGCGCTGGAACGGCCTTGATCTCCACCAGCTCGGGATTCTCGAGGTAGGGGGAGGCGCCGAGGTTGCGCATCAGTGTGGAAACGCGCGCGTTCGACTGCGCGTAGCCGCTCACATTGACCTTCGGCCCGACCTGCTTGATCGCCTTGAGGTAGACGCCCTCCGGGAGCTGGCGCAGCAGCTGGTCGAGCAGCTGGACGGGCTCCGAGCGGTTGCTCTGGAGCGCCTCGACCACCTGCTTCTTGGCGAGCAGCGACGCGGTTTCCTCGCGGATCTTGCGAATCTCCTCGATCTGCTTGTCCAGCTTGGCGATCTCGCCCTTCATGTAGGCGACGTTGGCCTGCTGCTGGGTCACCTGCTGGTCGAGGAAGAGCCATACGGCGCCCGCCACCACCAATGCGACCACCAACGAGATGCCGGCGAGGACGCCGAACTGCTGCTGGCGGCGCTTGCGCGCTTCCTCGCGGTGCGGGAGTAGGTTGACGCGGATCATGACGGGTCGAACCTCCGCATCGCGAGCCCGCAGGCGATCATCAGCGACGGTGCGTCGATGGTGAGCTGCCGCGGCTTGATCTTGGAGGAAAGCGCCATGTTGGCGAACGGGTTCGCGACCACGGTGTGGACCTGGGTGCGCTGGGCAACCATTTCCTAGAGGCCGTCGAGCATCGCGCAGCCGCCGGTCAGGAGGATGTGGTCGACCTTGTTGAACTGGGTCGAGGTGAAGAAGAACTGCAGCGCCCGCTGGATCTCGAGCACGATCTTCTCGTTGAAGGGCTGCAGCACGTCCGGCCCGAAGTTCTCCGGCAGGTTGCCCACGCGCTTGGCCGCCTCGGCCTCCTCGACCGGCATGTCGAACTGCCGTGCGATGTCCTGGGTGAGGAGGTTGCCGCCGATCTGCTGCTCGCGCGTATATACGGTCTGGCCGTTGTGGACCACCGAGACGCGTGTCACGGTCGCGCCGATGTCCACGATCACGGTGACGTCACCCTCCGAAATGCCGGAACTGCCGCCACAGATCAGCTCGAATGCGGTTTGCGAGGCGTAGGACTCGACGTCCATCACCACCGTCTTCAGGCCGGCAGCTTCGGCGGCCGCCACCCGGTCCTCGATCTTCTCCTTGCGCGAGGCGGCGATGAGCACCTCGACCTCGTCCTCGCCCGAAGGCGCCGGCCCGAGCACCTGGAAATCGAGGTTCACCTCGTCCAGGGAGAAAGGAATGTACTGGTTGGCCTCGCCCTGGACCTGGACTTCCATGTCCTCGTCGCGCTGGTTGCCGGGAAGGATCACCTTCTTGGTGATGACCGCGGCGGCGGGCAGCGCGAGGGCGATGTTCCGGATACGGGAACCGAGCGCCTTGTGCGCCCGCTTGATGGCCTCCCCCGCAGCCTCGATGTTGGCGATGTTCCCGTCGACCACGGTGTCCTTGGGAAGCGGTTCGATCGCGTACCGCTCTACGCGGTAAACGTTACGTCCCGCTTCCACCAGCTCGACCAGCTTCACCGAAGACGTGCTGATATCGCAGCCCACCAAGGGTGGCGCTTTGGCTTTCAGGAAATCGAACTGGGCGGCTAATTTTTCTTTAAGCATAGTTGACGGTTAGCACCCAAACGGAGAATCTACTTTAGATGCTAGCAACAAGTCCTAGGCCTGTAAAGCATTTTGTAGCAAGGCCTTACAGCTACCATCTGACTATAATGGCTGCGGTAAATTGAACCCGCGCGCGGCGCCGCGGCCTGACGAGCCCGATATGGCTGCCTTTTCCTTCCGATGACCTCCCGTTGGTGGTTCTACCCCAGCCTGATTGGCGTGTCCCTTTTGCTGGTCGCAGCGGGGGTCGCCGCGCTCACGGTCGTGCTGCTGTGGCCGAATTTGCCGAGCCTGGAGGTTCTAACGGACTACAGACCCAAGATCCCGCTCAGGATTTACAGCGCCGACGGCGAGCTGATCGGCGAGTTCGGCGAGGAAAAACGGGCGGTGGTGAAGATCCAGGACGTCCCTCAGGTGATGAAGGCGGCAATCCTTGCCGCCGAGGACGACCGCTTCTACCAGCATGGCGGTGTCGACTACATGGGCATGGCGCGCGCGGCGTTTGCCAACCTCCAGGGACGGCGGGAGGGCGCCAGCACCATCACCATGCAGGTGGCGCGCACCTTCTTCCTCACCCGCGAGAAGACCCTCGCCCGCAAGCTCTCAGAAGTCCTGCTGGCCTTCAAGATCGAGGCGAACCTCACCAAGGACCAGATTCTCGAGCTCTACATCAACCAGATCTTCCTCGGCCAGCGGGCCTACGGGTTCCAATCGGCCGCGAGTGTCTATTTCGGCAAGAGCCTGGCCGAGGTCACGCCGGCCGAGGCAGCGATGCTCGCCGGCCTGCCCCAGGCGCCCTCGCGCCAGAACCCCTTCGTGAACGCGAAGCGTGCGCAGGAGCGCCAGCACTACGTGCTGCGGCGGATGCAGGATGTGGGCTGGCTGTCAGGCGATCAATACAAGAAGGCGCTCGCCGAGCCGCTGCGGCTGAACAGCAACCAGCGGGAGGCCTTCGCCTTCCGCGCCGACTACGTGGCCGAGATGTCGCGGGCGGCGATCGTCGAGCAGTACGGCGAGCCGGCGTACGTAAGCGGCCTTCGGGTCCATACCACCGTCCGGCGCAAGGACCAGGAGGCGGCGAACGCGGGCCTGCGGCAGGGAGTGCTCGAATACGACCGGCGTCACGGCTATCGCGGCCCCGAGGGTACGGCGGCGATCCCGGCCACAGGCGGCGACCTCGAGGAGGCCATCGAAGATGCCCTCCAGGACCGCGAGGTCCTCGGCGATATGGTGCCCGCCGTGGTCCTCGAGGCGAGCCCGCGCGAGGTCAAGGCGGCCTTGCGTCGCGGCGATGCCGTCGCGATCGCGGGCGACGGCCTCAAGTTCGCGGCGCGCGCCCTGACCGAGCGCAATCCCGACCGGGCGATCCGCCGCGGATCGATCATCCGGCTGCAAGCCGACGACAAGGGCGTCTGGAGCATCACCCAGCTGCCCAAGGTCGAGGCGGCGCTCGTGGGGCTCGATCCCGCCAATGGAGCGATCCTCGCGCTCGCGGGGGGCTTCGATTTCAACGCCAACAAGTTCAACCACGCGACCCAGGCGTGGCGCCAACCCGGCTCGAGCTTCAAGCCGTTCATCTACTCGGCGGCCCTCGAGAAGGGGTTCACCCCTGCGACGGTGCTGAACGATGCGCCCTTCGTGATCGAGGCGGCCAAGACCGGCGGCCAGCTGTGGGAGCCGAAGAACTACGACGGGAAGTACGAAGGGCCGATGCGGCTGCGCACGGCGCTTGCCAAGTCGAAGAACATGGTATCGATCCGGCTGCTGCAGGCGATCGGGCCGCACTACGCGCAGGACTACATCCAGCGCTTCGGGTTCGACCCGAAGATGCATCCGGCGTACCTCACGATGGCGCTCGGCGCGGGATCCGCGACGCCGCTGCAGATGGCCTCGGCCTATGCGGTGTTCGCCAATGGTGGCTACCGCGTGAAGCCCTGGTTCATCGCCCGCGTGGAGGACAACCGCGGCGCGACGCTCTATGCGGCCAAGCCTGAAACCGCGGGTGTCGACGCCGAACGCGTTCTCGACGAGCGCAACGCATTCCTGATGACCACGCTGATGCGCGACGTGGTGCGCTACGGGACCGCCGCGCGCGCGATGTCGCTGGGTCGCCACGACCTGGCGGGAAAGACCGGCACCACCAACGACCACATCGACGCGTGGTTCGCGGGCTTCATGGGGCGGCTGGTGGCGGTTTCGTGGATCGGCTTCGATACCCCCGCGAACCTGGGCCCCAATGAGACCGGGGGCCTGGCCGCCCTGCCGATCTGGATGGCGTATGCAGCGAAGGTGCTGAAGGGAGTTCCGGAATCGGAGCTCCCCACGCCGTCGGGCGTAGTGGCGGTCAACATCAACCCGGGCACGGGGCTGCGCGAACCCAGCGGTGCGAGCCGCACCAGCGAGTTCTTCTACCAGGAGTCCCAGCCGCCGATCGGCGAGGACAGCCCCTTCGCGCGCGACGCCAGCCGTCCGCCCGAGGAAGTGAAGAACCAGATCTTCTAGCCGGGCCATGCCGAAGTCCCGTTCGCGCCGCGACAACAACCTGCGCCGCCACATCGCCTATCTCGCCGCGCGCCTGATGGCCGAGGATGGAGTGGCCGACTACGCGACCGCGAAGGTGAAGGCCGCGCGCCAGGCAGGACTCGGTGACGCCCACCAGCTGCCCGACAACAGCGAGATCGAGGAGGCGCTGCGCGAGTACCAGGAGCTGTACCAGAAGGACGAGCAGCCGGCGTAGCTGCGCCGGCTTCGCGAGGTCGCCGTGAAGGTGATGCGAGAATTCGACGATTTCCACCCGGCGCTCGTGGGCTCGGTGCTGACCGGCACGGCGGGCCAGTTCTCGGACGTCAACCTGCAGCTGTTCACCGACGACGAGAAGGCGCTCACCATGTTCCTGCTCAACAAGCGCTACCGCTTCGAGGAGGGCTCGAAGAAGGTGAGCCGCGGCGGACGCCTGGAGGAGGTGCCGAGGATCACCATCGAGGTGGACGAGGTCACCGTGACCCTCACGGTGCTCGATCCCGGCGACGAGCGCTCCAGTGCGCGCCCGCGCTCCGTTGACGAGGTGCCGCAGCGCGCACGCCTTGCCGACGTCGAGGCCTTGCTCGCCTCTAGCGCGCCCTAGCGAGGACGCGCGCCGCGTCGAGCGCGAAGTAGGTGAGGATCGCGTCGGCGCCGGCGCGCTTGAAGGCGAGGAGCGATTCCATCATGCAGGCTTCGCCGTCGATCCAGCCGCGCTCCGATGCCGCCTTGAGCATCGCGTACTCGCCGCTCACCTGGTAGGCGAACGTGGGCACCCCGAAACGATCCTTCACGCGCCGCACGATGTCGAGGTAGGGCATGCCCGGCTTCACCATCACGAAATCGGCGCCTTCCGCGATATCGAGCGCGACTTCGTTCAGCGCCTCGTCGGAATTGCCCGGGTCCATCTGGTAGGTTTTCTTGTCGCCGGTGGCGAGGCTCGTGCCCGAGCCCACCGCATCCCGGAACGGGCCATAGAAGGCGCTCGCGTATTTCGCGGAATAGGCGAGCAGCCGCACGTGAATGAATTCGCGCGCGTCCAGCGCCCGGCGTAGCCGCCCGATCCGCCCGTCCATCATGTCCGATGGCGCAACGATGTCCACGCCGGCCTCGGCATGCGCCAGCGCCTGCTTTTCGAGTACCGCGAGCGTGGGATCGTTGACCACGTAGCCGCTCGCGTCGACGAGCCCGTCCTGTCCATGGCTGGTATAGGGGTCGAGCGCGATATCGGTGATCACGCCCATCGCCGGGAATCGCGCTTTCAACTCGCGCACGCAGCGCGGGACGAGCCCGCGGGGGTTGTAGGACTCTTCCGCCCCCGCAGTCTTGAGCCTGTCGTCGACTACGGGAAAGAGGGCGATCGCGGGGATTCCGTGGGTGAGCGCTTGCTCAACGAACGGCAATAGCCGATCGATACTGCGACGGACGACACCCGGCATCGACTCGACCGGTTCCTCGCGTCCCGAGCCGTCGAGCACGAACACGGGAAGGATCAGGTCGTCTGCAGCGAGCCGGGATTCGCGAACCAGGCGCCGCGAAAACTCGTCGCGCCGGGAGCGGCGCATGCGGCGTTCGGGAAAATTTCCAAGCATTTCGGCAGGTTGCTTTAGCGCGTCGAAAAGGCCGGGAACTTTAGCATGGGGTGGCGCTCCTATCGGATGAAGGGTTAAGTCCCTTCCCCGCTTCTCCTCCCTGAGCGGGTGCCTTAATCCCAATTAAGGCTTTTTTGGCCCCGGCATTACTCCCCTTTTGCCGGGGCTTTGTTTTTTCCGCGCGCCAGACGCGAAAGCACGCTGGCCGCTTCCTCGATGCCTTCGCGCTTCAGGCTCGAAAAGAGCTGCGCCGTGGCATTCGGGAAAGTCTCCGCCAGGTCGCGACGCACCTTCGCCAGGGTGGACTGCGCCGCCTGCTTCGACAGCTTGTCCGATTTGGTGAGCAGCACGTGCGCGGTGCGACCGGCACTCCTCAGCCACTCGAGCAGCGTGCGATCCAGGTCGGTGAGGGGGTGGCGCGAGTCCATCACCACCACCACCATGGCAAGCGAATCGCGCTCGGCGATGTAGGTGCCCACCAGGTGCTTCCAATGGTCGCGAACCTCGCCGGGAACGCCCGCATACCCGTACCCGGGCAGGTCCACCAGGATTGCTTCCTTGCCGAGGGTGAAAAAGTTGATGAGCTGCGTACGACCCGGCGTTTTGCTCACGAAGGCGAGGCGCTTGCGTCCCGCGAGGGTGTTGATGGCGCTGGATTTCCCGGCGTTCGAGCGTCCCGCGAACGCGATCTCAGGTGCGCCGCCGGCCGGCAGCTTGCCCGGGTCGTGAACCGAGAGCGTGTAGGCGGCCTTCGCGAAGGGGAATCGGGTAAAATTCGCGGGTTTCGCCTTTCCCTTGTTGTCCTTCTCGCGAGGTTTCCGAATGCGCGTCTTCACGGGTTTCGCCGGGCTCATGGCGCTAGTCTACGCAAGCGCTGTGGCGGCCGCGTCGCCGGCGCCGGCCCCCAAGCCCGATCTGCAGCGAGGCAAGCAGCTTGCCACGACGGTGTGCTCGGCATGCCACGGTCCGGACGGCAACAGCCCCGCGGCGGCCAACCCGATCCTTGCCGGCCAACATGGCGGCTACATCGCCCTGCAGCTGGCGAATTTCAAGTCCGGGGCGCGGCCGAGTCCGATCATGCAGGGGATGGCGGCGGGACTCTCGCCGGAGGACATGCTGAGTCTGGGAGCGTATTTCGAGGCGCAGAAGCCGGCCCCCCGTTTCGCCCGCGACAAGGCGGCGGCCGAGCGCGGCAGGGCGATCTGGCGCTCTGGCGTCAAGGCCGCCGGTGTGCCCGCGTGCGCGGGCTGCCACGGCGCCGCGGGCCACGGAATTCCGACGCAGTATCCGCGCCTGGCGGGCCAATACCCCGAGTTGAGCGTCGGCTGGCTGAAGGCCTATGCCTCGGGCGAACGGCCGCACGCCGTGATGAGCCAGGTCGCGTCGCGGTTGAGCGAGCGTGACATGCAGGCGGTCTCCGACTACATGGCCGGGATGCGCTGAACGCCCGCGGGCGCTTCTAACACCCGGTTCTTTCCCGCGCGCTTGGCCTCGTAGAGCGCGGCGTCGGCCGCTCGCGTGAGTGACTGTGCGTCTTCCCCGTGCACGCCAAAGTAAGCCACCCCGACACTCACGCCCATCGTGGCGACGGCGTCGCCGATGGGATAGGGGAGCGCCAGCGCGTGGCGCAGCTTCTCCGCAACGTGCAACGCGCCCTGTCGCGATGCTTCCGGCAGGATCGCCAGGAACTCGTCGCCGCCGAGGCGCCCGACGGTGTCGGAAGCGCGCACGCATTGCCGCGAGCGCTCGCCGACCAGCGTGAGCGCGGCGTCGCCCGCGGCGTGGCCGAAGGTGTCGTTCACCCGCTTGAATCCGTCGAGGTCGAACATCAGGAGCGCAAGGCCGCGCTCACCACGGTGCGCGCGCGCAAGCTCGAGCTCGAGACGGTCGCCGAGCAGCGCCCGGTTTGGAAGCCCGGTGAGAACGTCGTAGTGCGCGAGGCGCTCGATGCGCCGCGCGGCATCGCGCTCGCGGTTGCGAACCCAGCGGTAGAAACCGAAGAGCCCGAGGAGCACGATGCTTGCGCCCGCCACCAGCCACGCGACGTAGGTCCGCAGCGTCTCCCCGATGCGAAGCTGCGACACCGTGCGGTCGTTGATGCGCGCGGCCTGCGCATCGACCACGCGCTCGAGCGCGCTCATCGCTTCGGCGGAAACGCGGTCGATTTCGCGCAGTGCGGAGGCCTGCGCGGCGCCGCGGCGCGCCGTGACCGAGCGGGCGTTCACCGAGAGCAGCCTCGCGGCGCGCGCCAGATCCGCGAAGGCGGCGGGGTTCTCGCGCGAGGGATGCTGCGCGAGGTAGTCGAGCTCGGCATCCACCTCCACGGCGCGGCGCTCCACCGTCTGCGCGGCCGCGGGATCGCTCGCGAGGGAGGCGAGGCGCGCCGAGTAGGCGAGGTCGTTCAGCTCGGTTCGAAGCGATTCGAGGCTGTCCTTCACTTGCAGGCCCGCGATGAGGTCGCGATGCAGCTCGGCCTCGCGGTCGAGCTCGACCATCACCAGGACCGCGAGGGCCACGATGGTGAGGGCGGCGATCGCGAGGAGGCTGCCTGCGAGCCGCTCTGCGGAGGGATGCAGGCGCGGCGCGTTCACCCGGGGCGGGAAAGCGGAAATGCAGCGCGTGCGGCGGCGAGCGTCGCCTCCACGTCCGCCGGAGAGTGCGCCGCCGAGACGAATCCCGCCTCGTACGCCGACGGCGCCAGGTACACGCCGCGCTCGAGCATCGCGTGGAAGAAACGGTTGAAGGCTTCGCGATCGGATTGCATGACCTCCGCAAAAGTGCGTGGCGCGCGATCGCGGAAGAAGAATCCGAACATCCCGCCCGCGGATGCCGTGCTGAAGGCCACGCCCGCGGCACGCGCTTCCCGCTCGAGGCCCTGTACGAGGGAAGAGGTCACCCGACCGAGGCGCTCGAAGAATTCCGGCTCCAGCACGCGGCGCAGCGTCGCGAGCCCGGCGCTGACCGCCACCGGGTTGCCGCTGAGCGTGCCCGCCTGGTAGACGGGCCCGAGCGGCGCGAGCCGGGCCATGATGTCGCGACGCCCGCCGAAGGCGCCCACCGGCAGGCCGCCGCCGATCACCTTGCCAAGCGTGGTGAGGTCGGGACGGATGCCGAAGAGGCCCTGTGCGCCTTGCGGCCCCACCCGGAACCCGGTCATGACCTCGTCGAAGACCAGCAGCGCGCCGTGACGGGTGCAGAGGTCGCGCAGCGCCTGCACGAACTCATCCGACGGGCGGACGAAGTTCATGTTGCCGGCGATCGGCTCGAGCACGACGGCGGCGATGTCGTCGCCATGCCGCGCGAACGCATCGGCCGCGTGCTGCGGATCGTTGTAATCGAGAACCAGCGTGTGCGCCGTGAATTCCGCGGGCACCCCGGCGGAAGTGGGATTTCCAAAGGTGAGCGCCCCGGAGCCCGCCTTCACCAGGAGGAAATCGCTGTGGCCGTGGTAGCAGCCCTCGAACTTCACGATGATGCTGCGCCCGGTGAAGCCCCGCGCCAGGCGCAGCGCGCTCATCACGGCCTCGGTTCCCGAGCTCACCAGACGCACCTGCTCGATCGAGGGCAGGCTCGAGGTGAGCAGCTCCGCCATCTCGAGCTCGAGCGCCGTCGGCGCTCCGAAGGACAAGCCGCGCGCGGCGGCATCGCCGACCGCCTCGAGCACGCCGGGATCGGCGTGGCCGAGGATCAGCGGTCCCCACGATCCCACGTAGTCGATGTATTGCCGCCCGTCCTCGTCGGTGAGGCGGCTGCCGCGTCCCTCGCGGAAGAAGATCGGCGTGCCGCCGACGGCGCGGAATGCGCGCACTGGGGAATTCACTCCGCCCGGGATCAGCGCGAGGGAGCGTTCAAAGAGGCTGCGGCTGCGCTCGTGCATCGCGGTCTCCATAAGGGTGCTTGAAGAGCCGCGCGAAGCCGCGCGCGGCTCTATCCACGTCGGCAGCATCGAACACGGCGCTGATGACGGCCACCATGTCGGCGCCTGCTGCGATCGCTTGCGCGGCATTGGAGTGGGTGATGCCGCCGATGGCCACCACCGGCAAGCCCGATTCGGCGCGCGCGGCGGCAAGGAGCTCGAGCGGCGCGCGCACCGCGGCCGGCTTGGTGGATGAAGGAAAGACGCTCCCGATGGCGACATAGTCGGCGCCGGCGAGCGCTGCGGCGCGCGCCCGGGACGGGTCGGAATAGCAGGAGACGCCAACCAGCGCCCCGGGCAGGGCGCGGCGCGCCTCGGCGGCGCCCGCGTCGTCGCGACCGAGGTGAACGCCGTCCGCGCCTGCGGCCAGCGCGAGCTCGATCGAGTCGTTCACCACCAGGGGAACGCCATGGGCCCGGCACACCTCCGCCAGGCGGCGCGCCTGCTCGAGCGCGAGCGCAGGCGCGGCGACTTTCGCGCGGTACTGGAGAAGTGCCGCACCCCCCGCGAGGGCGCACTCCACGCGCCGGACGAGTTCTTGCGTGTCGGCCATGTCAGGCGTGACGGCGTAGAGCCCCCGCAGGATGCGCGCAGGGCTACTTTGCATCGTCGTCGCCGTCGACCTCGCGCGCCCAGAACAGGCGATCGGGCAGGTACTGGCCCATGCCCGGTCGAAAGGCGTGCGCGAGCGCATGCCAGGTGTAGTCCTGCGCTTCGTAGACCGCGTCGCCGATGTCGAGGCCGCGCGCCAGGTTGGCCGCGAGCGCGGCGGCGAGCGTGCACCCCGAGCCGTGGTAGCTGCCGGGCAGCCGTTGCCAGGTGTCGGCGCGCAGGATCCCGCCGCGATGGTAGAGGGTGTTGACGACGTCCGGGGTGGATGCGTGGGTGCCGGTGACGAGCACGTATTCGCAGCCGGTGTCGAGGAGGCGTTGCGCGCACTCCGCAAGGTTTGCGTCGTCGTTGTCCTCCTCGTCGGCCAGGCGCCGCAACTCCGGGATGTTAGGCGTGACGACGGTGCTCTGCGGCACCAGCAGCTCGCGAATGGCCCGCACCATTTCTTCGCTCGCGAATGTGACGCCGCGCCCGGAGGCGAGCACCGGATCGAGCACCAGCGGGATGTCGGGGTAGTCCGAGACCACTTCAGCCACCACCGTGACGATCTCGGTGGATCCAAGCATGCCCATCTTGAAGGCGGCGATCGGCATGTCCTCCAGGATGCAGCGCGCCTGGTCGGCGACCCAGTCCGG
>JANMYH010000072.1:0-6145 GCA_031381925.1 Burkholderiales bacterium
CTGATCGACATCCTGATCGTCATCCTGATCTTCCTGTTCCTCACCACGACCTACAGCCGCTTCGCCGAGCTGCAGATCAACCTGCCCGAGGCGTCGGCCGCGGCCTCGCCCGACAAGCCCGCGGTGCTGAGCGTGGCGGTCGACGCCGTCGGCAAATACGCGGTCAACGGGGTCACCGTCGCCTTCGGCAGCACGCAGGCCTTCGCAGCCGCGCTGCGCGAGGCCGCCAAGGGGGCCAAGGAGCCGGTGGTGGCGATCAGCGCCGACGCCAAGGCGACCCACCAGTCCGTCGTGAACGTGATGGAAAGCGCGCGCCTCGCCGGCTACAACCACATCTCCTTCACGACGCAGACCAAGCGCTAGGCGCGCGGGCACGGGGCGGGCGGGTCGAGATGAGAGCGTGGTTCGATTCCGAATGGCAGAAGCTCGGCGGCGGTGCGCTGGTGTTCCTGCCGCTCGCCGCGATCTTCGCAGCCGCCGTGTGGGTACGCCGGAAGCTTTACGGCGCGCGCATCCTTCCCGCGTGGCGGGCCTCGGTGCCGGTCGTGGTGGTCGGCAACATCACGGTGGGCGGAACCGGCAAGACGCCGCTGGTCCTCGCCATCCTCGATTTCCTGCAGCGCCGCGGCTGGAACCCCGGCGTCGTCGCTCGCGGCTATGGGCGCGTGCCGCGAGGCGAGCACGACCCGCGCGGGGTGGTGCGCGTCTATCCCGACATCGCCACGCCCGAGCTCTTCGGCGACGAGCCGGTGCTGATCGCGCGGCGCTCGCGAGTCCCGGTGTACATTTCCCCCGATCGCCCGGCGGCGGCACGCGCGCTCCTCGACGCGCACCCCGAAGTGGACGTGCTGGTGAGCGACGACGGACTGCAGCACTATGCCCTCGCGCGCGACGTGGAGCTCGCGGTGGTCGACGGCGAGCGGCTCTTCGGCAACGGGTTGATGATCCCCTCGGGGCCGCTGCGCGAGCCCGTGTCGCGCCTGAAGTCGGTCGATGCGGTGGTCGTGAACGGCGGAGCGCTCGCGGGTCTCGAGTCCCCGGGGCGCCGGACCTTCGGCATGCACCTCGCGAGCGCGCGCTTCTCGCGGCTTGCGTCCAACGAGGAGCTGGCTCCCGCGGAATTCGCGCTCATGGCCCGCGGCCGCAACGTGGTTGCGGTGGCGGGCATCGGCAATCCGCAGCGCTTCTTCGACCACCTCGCGGCGCTGGGCGTGCAGGCACGGACGCGCGCATTCGACGATCATCACCACTACCAGCCTGCGGAGCTGAAGCTGCCCGGGGCCGAGATCGTGCTCATGACCGAGAAGGATGCCGTAAAATGCGCGGCATTCGCCGATGCGCGCATGTGGTTCCTGCGCGTCGAAGCGAGCCTCCCCGCCGAATTCGAGGATTTCCTCCTCACCCGCATCGCACAGGCCCGCAGGAGTGCCGATGGACCCCAAGCTGCTTGAAATCCTGGTGTGCCCGATCTGCAAGGGCGCGCTCCTCTGGAAGAAGGACTCGCTGGAGCTCGTCTGCAAGGCCGACCGCCTGGCCTTCCCGGTGAAGAACGACATCCCGGTCATGCTCGAGGACGAGGCGCGCACGCTCGCTCCCGACGAGGAACCCTGAGCTGGAGCGGCTCGCCTTCAAGGTGGTGATCCCCGCGCGCATGCGCTCGACGCGGCTGCCGGGCAAGATGCTGGCCGACGTCGGGGGCAAGCCGCTGGTGGCGTGGGCCGCCGAGCGCGCGCGGGAAAGCGGGGCCGACGACGTGGTGATCGCCACCGATCACCAGGAGATCGCGGACGCCGTAGCCGCGCTCGGATGGAAGGTCTGCACCACGTCGGCCGACCATCCCACCGGAACCGACCGGCTCGCCGAGGCGGTGGCGCTCCTCGGCTTCGGCCCCGACGAGATCGTGGTGAACCTCCAGGGCGACGAGCCGCTCATCGATCCGATGCTGGTGCGCAAGGTGGCGAGCGAGCTGGCGCTCCGCCCGAACGCCTCGATCGCCACCGCGGCGCACCCGATTACCTCGGCCGAGGAGTTCTTCGACCCCAACGTCGTGAAGGTGGTCATCGACACGCGCGGGTACGCCCAGTACTTCTCGCGGGCGCCGATTCCCTACGCGCGCGATGCGTTCGCCGCTTCGCGCGCCACGCTGCCCGAAGGGCTGCCGGCGCTGCGCCACATCGGTATCTACGCCTACCGCGTACGCTTCCTGCGCGAGTACCTGACGCTCTCGCCCACCCCGGCCGAGCGCTTCGAGGCCCTCGAGCAGCTGCGCGCGCTCGGCCACGGCCACCGGATCGCGGTCGCCTTCTGGGAAGGCGCGATGGAGCCCGGTGTCGATACCCGCGAGGACCTCGAGCGCGTGAGACGGCGGATCGCTCCGCTATAATCCGCGGTTGCACAAGGAATCGACCCTCGGGGGGTTGGAATGCGGCTGATCTTGTTGGGCGGACCGGGGGCGGGCAAGGGTACGCAAGCGGCGTTCATCACGCAGCGCTACGGCATTCCGCAGATTTCCACGGGCGACATGCTGCGCGCGGCCGTGAAGGCGGGCACGCCGCTGGGCCTCGCGGCCAAGAAGGTGATGGACCGCGGCGAGCTGGTCTCCGACGACATCATCATCGGGCTCGTGAAGGAGCGCATCAAGTCGCCGGACTGCGCCCAGGGATTCCTCTTCGACGGCTTCCCGCGCACGATCCCCCAGGCCGAGGCCATGAAAGCCGCCCAGGTCCCGATCGAGCACGTGGTGGACGTCGCTGTGAAGGACGCGACCATCATCGAACGCATGTCGGGGCGGCGCGTGCACCTGCCGTCGGGGCGCACGTACCACCTCAAGTTCAATCCGCCGAAGAACGACATGAAGGACGACGTGACGGGCGAAGCGCTGGTGCAGCGCGACGACGACCTCGAGGAGACCGTGAAGAATCGCCTCACGGTCTACCACCAGCAGACCGAGCCGCTCGTCGCCTATTACGCCAAGTGGGCGGCCGCGGGAGACGCGCGCGCGCCGAAGTATCACCGCATCGACGGCCTCGGCAAGGTCGAAGACGTCCGCGACCGAATTTTTGCCGCGCTCGGGTAATGAAAGACCCATGGCACGCAACGCTTTCTACGCACAATCGGGCGGGGTAACCGCCGTCATCAACGCCAGCGCCGCGGGCGTCATCGAGACCGCGCGCAAGCACCGCCGGCACATCGGCAAGGTTTACGCGGGCCGCCACGGCATCCTGGGCGCGCTCACCGAGGAGCTGATCGACACCAGCAAGGAGACACCCGCGGCCATCCGCGCGCTCAAGCACACCCCGGGCGGCGCCTTCGGATCCGCGCGCTACAAGCTCAAGTCGATCGAGAAGAACCTGCGCGAATACGAGCGCCTCGTCGAAGTGTTCAAGGCGCACGACATCGGCTACTTCTTCCAGAACGGCGGCAACGATTCCGCCGACACCTGCCTCAAGGTCTCGCAGCTCGCCGGGACGATGGGCTACCCGCTCACGGCGGTCCACGTCCCGAAGACCGTCGACAACGATCTCCCGATCACCGACTGCTGCCCGGGCTTCGGCTCCGTGGCCAAGTACGTCGCCACCAGCATGCTCGAGGCGGGCTTCGACGTGGAGTCGATGGCAAAGACCTCGACCAAGGTGTTCATCATGGAGGTGATGGGGCGCCACGCGGGATGGATCACCGCGGCGATGGGGCTCGCGCGGTCCAAGGCGGGCACTGCCCCGCACCTGCTGCTCTTCCCCGAGATCGCCTTCGACGAGGAGGCCTTCCTCGCCGCGGTGAAGAAGAACGTCGAGCAGTACGGGTACTGCGCGGTGGGCGTGTCCGAGGGACTGCACGACAAGGAGGGCAAGTTCCTCGCGGAGTCGGGCCTGACCGATGCCTTCGGCCACGCGCAGCTGGGGGGCGTCGCGCCGCGAATCGCCGAGCTGGTGCGCGGCAAGCTTGGGCTCAAGCACCATTGGGCGGTCGCAGATTACCTGCAGCGCTCCGCGCGCCACATCGCCTCGAAGACCGACCTCGAGCAGTCCTACGCCGTGGGCCAAGCCGCGGTCGAGTACGCCGTCAAGGGAATGAACAGCGTCATGCCGACGATCGTGCGCATCTCGAGCAAGCCCTACCGCTGGAAGGTCGGCGTGGCGAGGCTCGCCGATGTCGCGAACGTGGAGAAGAAGATGCCGCGCGACTTCATCACGCCGGACGGGTTCCACATCACCACGAAGTGCCGCAACTACCTCTCTCCGCTGATCGCGGGCGAGGCGTTTCCGCCGTTCGAAAACGGGCTTCCTCGGTACGTCCGCCTCAGGAACGTCGCCGTGCGCAGGAAGACCCGCGGAGATTTCAAGCTGTAAGGACCAAAGACTCACCGCACTCACAATAATGGGAGAAGCAACATGTTGAACCAGGCAATTTACTTGGCGCTCGTATGCGGGCTCATCGCGCTCGCATACGGGGGCTTCACCGCGATGTGGATCCTGCGCCAGCCCGACGGCAACGATCGCATGCGCGAGATCGCCGCGGCGATCCAGACCGGCGCCAAGGCGTACCTGAACCGCCAGTACGCGACCATCGGCATCGTGGGCCTGGTGATCATGGTGATCATCGGCTTCGTGCTCGGGCTGACCACCGCGTGCGGTTTCGCCATCGGGGCGATCGCGTCGGGTGCGGCCGGCTACATCGGCATGAACGTCTCGGTGCGCGCCAACGTGCGCACCGCCGAAGCCGCGCGCCGCGGCATCGGCCCGGCGCTCGACATCGCCTTCAAGGGCGGCGCGATCACGGGCCTGCTGGTGGTGGGCCTGGGCCTCATCTCGGTGGCGGGGTTCTTCTGGTACCTGCTGGGCAGCGGCGGCGGCGCCAAGATGAGCGACGTGGTGAAGCCGCTCATCGGGCTTGCCTTCGGATCCTCCCTCATCTCGATCTTCGCGCGCCTCGGCGGCGGGATCTTCACCAAGGGCGCCGACGTCGGCGCGGACCTGGTCGGCAAGGTCGAGGCCGGCATCCCCGAGGACGATCCCCGGAACCCGGCGGTGATCGCCGACAACGTGGGCGACAACGTGGGCGATTGCGCGGGCATGGCCGCGGACCTCTTCGAGACCTACGCGGTGACCCTCATCGCGACCATGGTGCTCGGGGCGCTGCTCCTGTCCAACTCCCCGGCCGTCGGCAACGCGGTCGCGTATCCGCTGGTGCTGGGCGCCGTCTCGATCATCGCCTCGATCGTCGGCTGCTACTTCGTGAAGACCGCCGAGGGCGGCAAGATCATGAACGCGCTCTACCGCGGGCTTGCGGTGGCGGGCGTGCTATCGCTCATCGCGTTCTATTTCGTCACCGACTACATGATGAAGGACGTCATCGCGGCCTACCCGGTCCAGGGCGTGACGGTGCTCAAGCTTTGGGGCACGTGCGTCGTCGGCCTGGTGCTCACCGCGGCTATGGTGTTCATCACCGAGTACTACACCGGCACCGACTTTGCACCCGTGAAGCACGTGGCGGAAGCCTCCACCAAGGGGCACGCGACCAACATCATCGCGGGCATCGGCGTGTCGATGCGCTCGACCGCCTGGCCGGTGCTCTCGGTGTGCCTCGCGATCTGGGCGGCGTACGCGCTGGCGGGCCTCTACGGCATCGCGATCGCGGCGACCTCGATGCTGTCGATGGCGGGAATCATCGTGGCGCTCGACGCCTACGGCCCGATCACCGACAACGCTGGGGGCATCGCCGAGATGGCGGAGCTGCCGAAGGAGGTTCGCAACGTGACCGATCCGCTCGACGCGGTCGGCAACACGACCAAGGCAGTGACCAAGGGTTACGCGATCGGCTCGGCGGGCCTCGCCGCGCTGGTGCTCTTCGCCGACTACACCCACAAGCTCGAGGAAGCCGGACGCCACATCACCTTCGACCTGTCGAATCCGGCGGTGATCATCGGTCTCTTCATCGGCGGCCTGATTCCCTACCTGTTCGGGGCGATGGCGATGGAGGCGGTCGGCCGCTGCGCGGGCTCGGTGGTCGAGGAAGTGCGCCGCCAGTTCCGCGAGATCAAGGGGATCATGGAAGGCACCGCCAAGCCCGACTACTCGCGCGCGGTGGACATGCTCACCAAGGGGGCGATCCGCGAGATGATGATTCCGAGCCTGCTCCCGGTGCTCTC
>JANMYH010000119.1:0-1733 GCA_031381925.1 Burkholderiales bacterium
GTCTGGCAGGGCATCAACGCCAAGAAGGCAAAGACCGCCCGCGCCGCCTCGAAAGCTCAGGCCCGCAGCGGCCGCCCCGGCAACTAGTGGCATCACCGTGAACGTTGGGGGTGTCGCGTCCGCGTTCTGATCGCTGGGATCTGTTTTGATGGGTCGATGGCTGAACGGGTGAGGGTGCGTGAGATCTCGTCGGAGGAAGGGCGCCGGTTGCTCGGCATCGTGCGTCGCTCGTCGGGATCGGTGGTGACGTGGCGAAGAGCGCAGATGGTGTTGCTGTCGGCGCAGGCGATGGATGTGCCGGCGATCGCGAAGGTGGCGTTCACGTCTGAGGACCGGGTCCGTGAGGTGATCCACAACTTCAACGACGACGGGTTCGAGTCGTTGTATCCGAAGTACTCGGGTGGGCGGCCGCCGACGTTCACGTTGCCGCAGCGTCAGCAGATCAAGAAGATCGCCCTGTCTCGACCAACAGATCATGATCTGCCGTTTTCGACCTGGAGTCTGGCCAAGTTGGCTGACTTCGTGGTCGCTGAGGGGGTGGTCGACGACATCAGCCATGAGGGCCTCCGCTCTTTGCTCCATCAGGAGGGCGTGTCGTTTCAACGCATCAAAACCTGGAAGGTGAGCAACGACCCGGACTTCGAAGCCAAGAAGAACCGGGTTCTCGAGCTCTACGCGATCGCCGATGGCACCGCCCAACCTGGGCCTGGCGATCCGACGGTGGTGTTCTGCTACGACGAGTTCGGACCACTGAACCTGCAACCCCATCCGGGCAAGCAATGGGCGCAACGAGGCGGCGGTGGGGCTGAGCCGCGCCGGTCGCGGCGGGCGACGTTCACCCGCCCGAACGGGGTCCGTCACCTGCTGGCTGGCTACGACTTGTCGACGAACCGGATCTACGGCCACGTCAAAGTCCGCAAGGGCCGCACCGAGTTCCTCGCGTTCTGCCGCTACCTGCGCAGCCTGCACCCGATCGAGGTGCGAATCGCGATCGTGATGGACAACTTCAGCCCGCACCTCACGACGAAGAAAGACACCCGCGTCGGTGACTGGGCTGCGGCGAACAACGTCGAGCTCGCCTACGTGCCGTTCTACGCGTCATGGCTGAACCGGATCGAGGCCCAGTTCCAAGCGCTGCGTTACTTCGCCCTCGATGGCACCGACCACCCCAGCCACCACGAGCAAGCCCGGATGATCCGCCGCTACATCGCCTGGCGCAACCGCAACGCACACGACAAAGACCTACGCGAACTCATCAAGCGCGCAAACGTTGCCTGACGCGCCACTAGCTCCCGAACTCGAACCCCAGATCAGGAGCCGTCAGCATCGGCCGAAATGGCACGCCTGCAGCCTCAGCCATAGCGCCGCACGTTCCGCCGCGATCGACGATCACGGTGATCAACACGGGCAGAGCACCGAAGGCCCGCACCGCCTCGACAGCCTCCATGATCGACGTACCGCGCGTGACGGTGTCCTCGGTGATCACGACGCGGTCGCCCGGCTGGAGTGCGCCGGCGATGCGCCCGGTGACGCCATGGTCCTTGGCCTCTTTGCGCACGGTGAAGCTGGCCAGATGGCGACCCCGGACCGCGCCGATCGCGGCAACGGCGTAGGCCACAGGGTCGGCCCCCACGGTCAGCCCGCCGATCGCCGTGGCGTCGTCGGGGATCAACGACAGGGCCACATCGGCCATCAGGACCACGCCATCGGCGCGGCACGCGGTCTGCTTCGTG
>JANMYH010000173.1:0-26540 GCA_031381925.1 Burkholderiales bacterium
CCTGGCTGTTGTAGATGATCGCGATCTCGTCGTGGATCGGATACGCGAGGCCCATCGCCCGCCGGAGTGCGATCCTCTCCGGCGTGTAGCCGCCCACCACCGGGTCGTTCATGTTGAAAACGGTGTAGGTGAGCCACGCGATCTCGTCGGGGCGCACCTGGATGCCGCGGCGGGCCAGGTTGGGCGCGAGGTTGCCGCCGGGCATCGCGATATCGACGAACTCCGCCGGCAGGGGGCGGATGTATTCGTGTTCGCCGTTCAGGAACGCGAGCCAGCGCGGCTGGTGTTCGTCGATGATCGAGTATTCGATGCGCCCGACCAGCGGCAGGCGCTTGCCCTTCAGGTGCCGCGCGATCGCGTGGTCTCGTTCGTCCTCGCCGCCCGCGCTCTCGAAGTACTCTTCGCGAAAATCGGGGTTGGCGTCGAGCACCACGAGCGCCGAGCGCCGCCACCGGCCCAGCTTGAAGGGGCCCGTGCCGACCGGGTGCTCCGCGATCGCCTCGCCGTAGTGCTCCACCACCTCGCGCGCCATCGCCGCTGTCGCGGGCATCGTGAGGATGTAGAGCATGTTGTAGTCGGGCTCGATCAGCTTGAGGACGAATTCGTGCCTCGATGGCGCCTGCAGCCCCTCGATCTGGCGGTCGTAGTCAAAGCGGCCGGCAAGCTTGGCCTCCTCGCCGAGCGCGTCCAGGCCCACCACCTTTCCCTCGAGCAGGAACGCCCACTGCGCGCGCACCTTGGGGTCGACGAAGCGCTTGAGGCTATAGACGTAGTCGGCGGCCACGAGCTCGCGCCGCCGCCCCTTGAAAGCCGCGTCGGGCGTGAAGTAGATGCCAGGCTTGATGCGGAAGGTATAGGTGCGCCCACCGTCGGTGACCTGGGGCAGGGCCGCCGCGGCGCGCGGCTGCAGCTTGATCGGGCGCGCGAGGTGGTCGTATTGCAGGAGCGCGTCGAAGATGTTGTCGCAGATGGTGCCGGTGTTCTCGTCCGACTCGCGCGCGCAGTCGAACCCCCGCTCGGCGCTGGGCGACGCCGTCCGGATCACCTTTCTCGGATCCGCTGCGTGCACCGTGAGGGCGGCGAACACCACGAGTGACGCGACCCAGGACCTTTGGAACACGGTTAGTGGAGGGTGTGGGCGGGCGAGGCGGGCTCGTCGGCGGCCGTGGCGGCGGCGTCGGGCATCGGGGCGGCGTGGTGGATCACCATGCGCCACCCGCCATCGCCCAGCTCGTAGACGTTGGTGGCGAGCACGGACTGCGGCGTGCCCTGTTGCCCCGGCGCGGTCAGCACTTCCACCACCGAACGCACCGCCACGCTCTGGCCGTCGAACTTCCTCACGTCGGCGATGCGCACCCGCAGCTGCGAGCCGCCGGCGAAGATCTGGCCCCAGCTCTCGCGCACCGCGTCGAACCCCTGCAGGCGCGGGCCGGTCGGGTGGATGCAGACGACATCGTCGGCGGAGGCCCACACGGCCATCATGCCCGCGAGGTCCGCGCGCTCGAACGCCTCGTAGAACGCGGTCTCGGCGTCGTCGGGGGTGGGAAACATCCGGCTTCTGGGGGCGGGCATCGTCATGAACCTGAAATGCGTGCGCATGATACCAAAGGCATAATTGCGGTTCCTCCCGGCTCAACTCCACTTCCCCAATAATCCCATGTCAAAGTTCCACGTCAACGGCGAGCAGGTCGAATTTCGCGGTGTTGCCGACACCCCCCTTCTCTGGGTCCTTCGCGACCACCTCTCGATGACCGGCACCAAGTTTGGCTGCGGCATGGCGCTCTGCGGCGCTTGCACGGTCCACATCAATGGTGAACCGGCGCGTTCCTGCGTGACCCCCGCGTCGACGCTGGAGGGCAAGCGGGTCGTCACCATCGAGGGGATCGTCGGCACCACCCAGGGGCGGGTGGCCCGCGCGGTCCAGGCGGCCTGGGTCGAGAAGGACGTGGTGCAGTGCGGCTACTGCCAGTCGGGGCAGGTGATGGCGGCCACGGCGCTGCTCTCGAAGAACGCCGCGCCGTCGGACGCGGACATCGACGCCGCGATGAGCGGCAACATCTGCCGCTGCGGCACCTACCAGCGCGTGCGCGAGGCGATCAAGAGCGCCTCGTCGTCGCTCAAGAAAGCGTGAGGGCCGCGATGAAATCCCCCGCGCGCCGCGATTTCCTCAAGGGCTCCACCGCGCTTGCCGGCGCGCTGGTCATTTCGTTCTGGCTGCCCGGTGGCGGCGGGCGCCGGGCGTTCGCGCAACAGGCGCCGGCGGCGGTCTCGCCGAACGCGTTCCTGCGCATCGGCAAGGACGGCACCTGCACGGTGATGGTGAAGCATCTCGAGTTCGGGCAGGGCGTCACGACCTCGCTGCCGATGCTGGTCGCCGAGGAGCTCGAGTGCGACTGGAGCCGCGTGCGCGCGGAGCTCGCACCGGCGGGGGCCGAGTATGCGCACACGATGTTCGGCATGCAGATGACGGGCGGCTCCTCGAGCGTGGTGAATTCGTACGACCAGCTGCGCACCGTCGGCGCCCAGGCGCGCACCATGCTGATGCAGGCCGCGGCCGACCAGTGGAAGGTGAAGCTCGCCGACGTGCGTGCCGAAAAGGGTTTCGTCGTCGGCCCGGGCGGCAAGAAGCTGTCGTACGGGCAGCTCGCCGAAGCCGCGAGCAAGGTGCCGGTGCCGCAGAAGGTGGCGCTCAAGGATCCGAAGGACTTCAAGCTGATCGGCAAGCCGATGCGGCGCCTGGACTCCCTCGAGAAGGTGAACGGCAAGGCGGTCTTCGGCCTCGACGTACAGCGCAAGAACCTTCACACCGCGCTGGTCGCGCATCCGCCGGTCTTCGGGGCGAGGCCCCGTTCGTTCAATACCGACAAAGTGAAGGCGGTTCCGGGCGTGACCCACGTGGTCGAGCTCTCCAACGGCGTGGCGGTGGTGGGCAAGAGCTTCTGGGCGGCGAAGACCGGCCGCGACGCGCTCGTCATCGATTGGGACCTCGGCCCGAACGTAGCGGTGTCGACGGCAGCCCTCGGCAAGCAGTTCCGCGAGTTGGCGAAAACCCCTGGCAAGGTCGCGAAGAAGTCGGACAACCCCGAGGCGATCAAGGCCGCCGTCAAGACCGTGGTGGCCGAATACGAGGTGCCGTACCTCGCGCATGCGCCGATGGAGCCGCTCAACTGCACGCTCGAGGTGCGCGCCGACGGCGCCGAGATCTGGGTGGGCTCGCAATTCCAGGGTGTCGACCACCTTGCGGCGGCCAAGGCGCTCGGGCTCGAGCCCGCCAAGGTGAAGATGAACACGATGCTCGCCGGCGGCGGCTTCGGGCGGCGCGCCAACCCCGTCTCGGACTACATCATCGAGGCGTGCCAGGTGGCCAAGGACATCAAGGTGCCGGTCAAAGTGGTCTGGACGCGCGAGGACGACATCCGCGGCGGCTATTACCGGCCGATGTACGTGCATCGCGTCGAAGCGGGCGTCGATGCCCAGGGCAAGATCGCCGCGTGGAACCACGTGATCGTCGGCTCTTCGATCGTCGGCGGCACGCCGTTCGAGGCGATGATGGTGAAGGACGGCATCGACCCGACCTCCACCGAGGGTGTCGCCGACTCGCCCTACGACATCCCGAACATGAACGTGACGCTGCACACCGTTCCCACCGGCGTGCCGGTGCTCTGGTGGCGCTCGGTGGGCCATTCCCATACCGCCTTCGTGATGGAGACGATGATGGACGAGCTGGCGGCGGCGGCCGGGAAGGACCCGGTGGCGTTTCGCCGCGAGATGCTCGCGAAGCACCCGCGAGTGCAGCGGGTCCTCGACCTCGCGGCCTCCAAGGCGGGGTGGGGCTCCGCACTACCGCAGGGCCGAGGGCGCGGCATTGCGGTGCATGAATCGTTCGGAAGCGTCTGCGCGCAGGTGGCCGAGGTGTCGCTCGAAGGCGGTGCCGTCAAGGTCCATCGCGTGGTCGCGGCCTTCGATTGCGGCCGGGTGGTGAACCCGCTCACGATCGAGGCGCAGCTCCAGGGCGCCATCGCTTTCGGGATGTCGGCCGCCCTCTTCGGCCAGATCACCCTCAAGGACGGGCGCGTGGAGCAGTCGAATTTCCACGACTACCCGGTGCTGCGGATGAACGAGATGCCGCGGGTCGAAGTCCACCTGGTGCCGGACGGCGACAGGCCCACTGGCGTAGGCGAGCCCGGGGTTCCCGCCGTCGCCCCCGCCATCGCCAATGCGATGTTCGCGTTAACCGGGAAGCGGGTACGTGCGTTACCCCTTTCAGGAACCAAATGGGCTTGAGGCACTGATCTTGCATGCCTGGGTCCCGAAGGGGCCCATGAGGCGTCCCGACGGGGTGCACTGAAATGCAACATGACTGGCAAAACGCGCTTTGGAAAATCCTGACCAACCCGGCGTTCGAAGTGGTCGCGGCCATCGTGGCGGTGCTGATGGCCGCGTGGTTCGTGATCGACACGGAAGCCACGCTGAGCCCGGCCCCGCGCCTGCTCCAATATTTCGGCTACAAGTAGCCCGGGGAATCGCCATCGCGGTGGCGATGGCGCTGATCGGCGGGTGCGCCTATCTCTCCGAGAAGCAGGGCGAGCTCATCTTCCGCCCCTCGAAGGACGCCTGGCGCGGCTACAACAGCGCGAGCTATGCGTTCGACGAGCACTGGATCCCGGTCGCCGGCGAGCACAAGCTGCACGCCTGGTGGCTCAAGGCGGACGATCCCAAGGCGCCCGTCATCCTGTATCTGCACGGCGCGCGCTGGAACCTGACGGGCAGCGTGACCCGTATCGACCGTTGGCGCAGCCTCGGCTTCGCGGTACTCGCCGTCGACTACCGCGGCTTCGGCAAGAGCTCCGACGTCGCCCCCACCGAGGCCTTCGCCTACGAGGACGCCGAGACTGCATGGGAGTACCTCGCGAAGCTCGCTCCGGGCCGCCCGCGCTACATCGTCGGCCATTCGCTGGGCGGGGCCATCGCCGCGGAGCTCGCGGTGCGCCGGCCGGACGCGGCGGGCCTGGTGCTCGAGGCCACCTTCACCTCGGTGCGCGACATGATCGACCAGTCGGCTTGGAGCTTCCTGCCGGTGGGCCTCATCCTCACACAGAAGTTCGACACGCTCTCCAAGATCGGCGAGGTCAAGGTGCCGGTGCTGATCACGCACGGCACGCGCGACTCGATCGTGCCCTTCGCCATGGGCGAGCGCCTGTACGAAGCGGCGAAATCGCCGAAGCGCTTCATCAAGGTGGAGGGCGGCTCGCACCACAACCTCTCGGGCGCCGCGTTCGCCGAGTACCGCGCCGCGCTGGGGGATCTCTTCGGAGTGGGCAGGAACAAGAAATAGATTTTTTGTTCTATAGTCCCCCGATGCAGAGCCTGGATCTCGATGTCCTCGAGCGCGCGCGCGATTGGCGCCGCGAGGGGCGCCGCGTGTGGTTGCTGACCGTGGCGCAGACCTTCGGGGCAAGCCCGCGGCCGCCGGGATCGCTCGCCGTGATTCGCGACGACGGCATCCTCGTGGGTTCGGTCTCGGGAGGCTGCATCGAGGACGACCTGGTGGCGCGCCGGGAGGAGTACTCCGGGCGGTTGCCGCAATTCGCGGCCTATGGCGTGAGCGCGGAAGAGGCGCGCCGTTTCGGGCTGCCGTGCGGTGGCGAGCTCGAGGTGATCGTCGAGCCCGGTGTCGCCGTCGCCGAGCTCGAGGCATTGCTCGAGCGCATCGCCGGCGGGCACGTCGTCGCTCGCCATGTGGACCTCGCCAACGGGAACTGGACGCTCGAGCCCGCCTCGGCCGGCGACGAGTGCGCGCGCACGGCGACGCGATTCACGAGCGTGCACGGCCCGCGCTGGAGGATGCTCGTAGTGGGCGCCTCCGAGATCGCGCACTATCTCGCCGAGGTCGCGGCCACCGTGGACTTCCAGGTGTTCGTCTGCGATCCCCGCGCGGAGTACCGCACCGCGTGGCGCGCGAAGGGGGCCACGTGGCTGGACGGCATGCCCGACGATGCGGTGGTGGCGTTCCGGCCCGACGGCCACAGCGTGATCCTGACCGTCTCGCACGATCCCAAGCTCGACGACATGGCGCTGCTCGAGGCCCTGAAGAGCGACGCATTCTACGTGGGGTCGGTCGGCTCGGCGCGCACCAGCGCGGAGCGCCGCAAGCGCCTCGCGGAGTTCGACCTCAGCCCGCAGCAGATCGCCCGGCTGCGCGGCCCGGTGGGGCTGTCGATCGGCTCGCGCACGCCCCCGGAAATCGCGCTCGCGATCCTTGCGGACCTGGTCGCCTCGCGCAACGGCATCGTGCTCGAAAAGATCGCGGCCGGCACGCAGCGCCGGCGCGCCTGACAAGAAATCCCGAGGAGAGTCCATGAAGCGTCGCACCCGGGTCGCGGCGGCCGCCGCGATCGCACTCGCCAGCGGCATCGCCTGCGCGCAGCAATTCCCCACCAAGACCGTGACCCTGGTGGTGCCCTACGCGCCCGGGGGCCTGCCCGACACCGTGGCGCGAGTGGTCGGCCAGAAGCTCTCCGACAAGTGGGGCCAGGCGGTGGTGATCGAGAACAAGCCCGGCGGCAACGGCGTGGTCGCCGCCCAGTACCTCTCGACCAAGCCCGCCGACGGCTACACCCTGATGGTGACCGACGGCTCGATGTTCGCGATCAATCCGTTCATGTACAAGTCGCTGCCCTACGATGCGCTGAAGGACTTCACCTTCATCAGCCTCACCGCGCGCGCGCCCCTGTTCCTCGCGGTCCCGCCCTCGCTTCCGGTGGCCAACTTCACCGAGTTCGTCGCGATGGTGAAGGCCGCGCCGGCAAAGTACACCTACGGCTCCTCGGGAATCGGCAGCATCCACCACCTCACGATGGAGTCCCTCAAGGCGTCCCTCGGCCTGGACCTGCTGCACGTCCCCTTCAAGGGCACCGGCCAGTCGATCCCGGCGCTGGTGAGCGGGCAGGTCACCGCGGTATTCTCGGCGATGCCGTCGATCGCGGGGTTCGTGAAGGAGGGCAAGCTGAAGCTGATCGCGGTGAATTCCGAGAAGCGCTCCTCGCTCGCGCCCGACGTGGCCACCGTGGCGGAGACGAGCATCCCCGGGTTCGACTTCGCGCCGACCATCGGCTTCTCGGGTCCCGCGGGAATTCCGGCGTCGGTGGTCCAGAGGGTGAGCGCCGATGTGAGCGACGTGCTCAGGGATCCGGCCATGGCCGAGCGCCTCACCGTCCTCGGGATCGACCCGGTGGGCGGCGGGCCGCAGGCGTATCTCGCGCAGGTGCGCGAGGATCGCGAGCGCTTCGAGAAGGCGGTGCGGCTCGCGGGCGCCAGGGCGGACTGAGTCTGGCGATCGCCGGCCTCCTGCTCTGCGGCGGCGCGGCGACGCGCTTCGGCGCCGACAAGCTGCTCGCGGGGACCGTGCCGATCGCGGCGCGCGCGGCCGCGAACCTGCTTGCGGGAACCGGGCAGGTGCTGGCGGTCATCCCCCTCGAGCGCGCCGAGTTGCGCCGCACGCTCGAAGCCGCCGGCTGCGAGATCCTCGAGACCGACCGCACCGCGCACGGGATGGGGGCGAGCCTCGCAGCGGGAGTCGAGGCAAGTGCGCTGTCCTCGGGCTGGATCGTGGCCCTGGGCGACATGCCGGTCATCGAGGTCGAGACCATCGCGGCGGTCAAGCGCGCGCTTGAAGGAGGCGCGCGCATCGCGGCGCCTTTCGATGCGGGCGGGCGGCGGGGGCACCCGGTGGGATTTTCGCGGGCGTTGCTGGGCGAGCTCGTCGCGCTCGACGGCGATGCGGGTGCACGCGTGATCCTGGAACGCCACGGTGATGCGATCGTCCGCATTGAAACGCACGACGCGGGGATCTTCATCGACGTCGACACGCCGCAGGACCTGGCACGCCTCGTGGATTGAAAAACGAAGCCCGGGGGGCTAGCGCGGAATGAACTGCCCGGTGCGCGGGTCGATGAAGCCGCCGAGGGTCTCGTGCAGCACGTTGCCGGTTCGGGGATCGACGGCGAAGCGCCCTCTGGGCGTCGCGGCCGCGCCGCTCCTCGGAATCACGATGGGCTTCGGGGGTTCGATGACCTCGATTCGCGCGACACCCGCCGCGGGGGCCGCGGGCGGCGCGATATTCACGGGCGCCACCACCGAGGGATAGGGCTCGACCGCGGCCCGGGCGACGCGCTTTTCTCCCGCCGTGCGGCCACGAGCCTGGCCGGCGGGACTTTTCAGCAGTCCCGACAGCTCCTCGCGCGCGGCCTCGCGTTCGGCGAGGGTCGACTCCCGCGCGATGATCGCCTGTTGCAGCTCGCGCATGCGCGCCTCCACCCCTTCGGGGGGTGGCCACTGCGTGGTCTCGACGGCGAGCGCCGAGCCCGCAAGCAGCGCCGAAACGAGGGCGAGCGGGACGAGGCGCATCGCTAGCTCTTCTTCAACGGCGGGTACTTCTCGCCCGCCTCGATGCGCACGCCGAGGATGTTCTGCTTCGGCGGCAGCGGGCACGTGGTGTACTCGCTGAAGGCGCAAGGCGGGTTGTAGGCGCGATTGAGGTCGAGCTTGAAGGTCGCGCCGGGCCCGGGCTTCTCCTCGACGTAGAGGAACCGGCCCGAGCCGTAGGTGGTGTCGTTGGCGGTGGCATCCTTGAAGATGATGAAGAGGCCCTCGTCGTCGCCAACGGCGTCGAGGCGGTACGGCCGGCCGAACACCTCGAACTCGACATATCCCGGCGCGGGCTCGTCGGAGATCTCGTCCAGCACGTTCACGATCGCGATCTTGCGCGGCGGGTCGTAGGGCACGAACTTCGCCGCAACGCGATAGTTGTCGTCCACGTCGTACCAGACGCGACCGCCGAACTTCTTGCGTACCTCGCTCTGGTTGTCGGCCAGCCGCAGGATGTAGCGCCCCTCGCGCTCGATGATGTGGAAGGCGGTTCGCCCATTGCTCACCCAGTCGCGCTTCTCGGCCGAGGTGCCCATCACGCGGTCGGAGAAGTCACCGTCCCACGATTTCATCTTGAATCCCTCGACCAGCTTCACGGAGACCTTGCCGGGCTCGACCCAGACCGAGCCCATGCCCACCGGGCCCAGCCCGTTCGGAAAGACGATGTCGTTCTTGTCGCCGGTGCCGAACGTGTTCTCGCCGGGCTTCAGGACATAGCGGCCGGCGAGCGTGAGCCAGCCGTTGTCGCGGCGCAGGCCTTCCTCGGCCTTGGCGCGCCAGTCCTTCACGGACTTGGTGTAGGCCGGGTCGGCGGCGATGCCCTGGGCCACGCCAGGGACGGGCGCGGCAAGCAGCGTGCAGAAAAGTAGCGAAGTGATCTTCATGGGGGAGACCGTACGTCAGACAACGGAAGGATTGCTCGAGTTTCCATTCTAGTCCTCCAGGAACTCGCAGAGCAGGCGGTGGAAGTGGTGCACGCCGCGCTCGCGCGTTGGCGAATATCGCCCACGGGCATAGAGCCGCGAGCGCACGCCGCGTTGCACCGCTTCCACGATCACCTCGTCCTCGGACTCGACGCGGTCCAACCCGGCACCCGCGCCGGTTTCGAGCCTGGATTCGTCCCAGACGAAGGAGCGGAACAGGACCCGCGTGCGATCGATCGCCTGGGGTTCCACCAGGTTCATCGACAGGCCCCACGGGTAGAAATTGAGCATCAGGTTCGGGAAAACCCACCAGTAGCGCGCCGCGAGCCGTCCTTGCTTGTCGTGCGCGAGCTGCAGGTTCGAATAGCGGTGAAGCTCGCTCGAATATCCGGAGTAGTCGACCACCTCGTTCAGGCCCGGGTGAACAAACGGGATGTGGAACCCCTCGAGGTAGTTCTCGACGTAGAGCGCCCAGTTCGCGTTTACCCGGTACTCGCGGTCGCGCGATGAGTCGTGGGTGAGCTGCGCCACGGGGTCGCCGGCCACGCTCGCGAGCGCCTCCGAGAAGAATGCATCGAAGGGCGCCAGGGGTTCGAGGGATGCGAACGCCTGGCCCGCCCACTCGGCGAAGGCCACTCGAGGCAGGTCGTCGGATGCCGAAGGGAAGTTCTTCGCATCGTTGAACTCGGGCATGAAGGTCATGCGCCCCGCGAGGTCGAAGCGGCGCGAATGGTAGCCGCAGCGGATCTGCTTCGCGTGGCAGGGCGCGCCCACGAGGATGTTGCCGCGGTGGGTGCAGACGTTCGACATGCACCGCAACGCGCCGCCGGCGTCGCGCGTGATGAGGAGCGGCTCGTCGAGGTAGCCGGGAAGCAGCGTTCGCGGCGCGAGCGACTCGGGCGCGGCCACGTCGTCGAGCGTGCCCAGCCACTGCCAGGTTCGCGCGAAGACGCCCTCTTTCATTCGGGCGAAGGCCGCGGCATCCGAATAGAACGCGCCCGGCAGGGTGGCCGCCACGGTGATATCGGGATCGACCGAGTAGGTCATTCGAGCGCCGCCAAGACCTGGGAGGGCGCGAGCGTCTCGAGGCAATTGGTGTGCCCAAGCGGGCAGACGCGTGCGAAGCACGGGCTGCACGACAGGTGCAGCGAGATCACGCGCGCCTTGGCCGAGAGTGGCGGCGTGAACGCGGGGCTGGAGGATCCGAAGATCGCTGCGGTGGGACGGTCGAGGGCGGCGGCGATATGCATGAGACCCGAGTCGTTGGTCACCACGCGCTCGGCGAGCGACATGAGGTCGATCGCCTCATCGAGCGAGGTGCGCCCCGCGAGGTCTGTGCAGATTTCGCCCGATTGGCGCTGGATCGCGGCCGTGACCTCGGCATCCTTGCGCGAGCCGAAGAGCCAGATCGCGTAGCCGCGCGCCGCGAGATCCTTCGCAAGCTGAGCGAAATGGCGCGCCGGCCAGCGCTTCGCAGGGCCGTATTCGGCTCCGGGCGCGAAGACGGCCACCGGGCGCGCGGCGTCGAGCGCGTACTTGGCGAGCGCGGCACGGCGCGCGTCGGGATCGACCCGCAGGCGGGGTTCGGGCAGCGGTCGCGAAAACGCTTCACCGGCGGGCTGGGCCAGCGCCGCGTAGCGCTCGACGATGAGCGGCAGCACGGCCTCGTCGAGGTGGCGCAGGTCGTTCAGGAGGCCGAAGCGCATCTCCCCGCGCCACCCGGTGCGCACCGGAATTCCCGCGTGCCACGGGATCAGCGCGGACTTGAACGAGTTTGGCAGGACCACGGCGCGGTCGTAGGCGGGAAGCGTCTTCGCGAATCGCCGCCGCTCGCCGAGCCGCAGGTCTCCATGGTCGAACGGAAGCGAATGGGTCGATGCGACTTGGGGCATGCGGCGATACACCGGCAGCGCCCACGGGGCGCCAAGCACGTCGATCGTCCCCCGCGGGTCGGCGTCCTTCAGCCGGACGACGAGCGGGTGGGAAAGAACCGCGTCACCGACCCAGGAGGGAGCTACGACGAGGGTCCTCACCGCAAATTAGGCCCCCGCCTACGCGGGGGCGACAACCAGGCTAGTGCCCCGGCGCCACATCGCCGACCAACTTGTAGAGGGTCCCGCAGTAGGGGCAGCGCGACTCGCGGGTCTTCTCGATCGGCATGTAGACGCGCGGGTGCGTGTTCCACAGCTTCTGCGAAGACAGCGGGCAATGCAGCGGCAGGTCGGCCGCGGTGACCTCGACCGACTTCTGGTTAAGCTCGGACGGCAGCGACATTTTTGTTTTCGACCGGTGAGAGCCAGTGGTGGTACTTGCGGTTGCGGCCGTGGACGATGTCGAAGAACGCCGTCTGGATCCTCTCGGTCACGGGGCCGCGGGAGCCCGAGCCGATCACGCGCCGGTCGAGCTCGCGGATCGGGGTGACCTCGGCCGCGGTGCCGGTGAAGAACGCCTCGTCGCAGATATAGATGTCGTCGCGGGTGAGGCGCGTCTTCTCGACCGCGATCCCGAGGTCGGCGCAGATCGACTGCACCGAGCGCCAGGTGATGCCGTCCAGCGCCGTGGTGAGCTCGGGGGTGAAGACGCGCCCGTCCTTCACGATGAAGATGTTCTCGCCGCAGCCCTCGGCGACGAAGCCGTCGGTGTCGAGCAGCAGGCCCTCGTCGTAGCCGTCCTGGGTCGCCTCGAGGTTGGCGAGGATCGAGTTGGCATAGGTCGTGGCCACCTTGGCCCGCGCCATGGTGACGTTCACGTGGTGACGCGCGAACGACGACGTCTTCACGCGAATGCCCTTCTTGAGGCCGTCCTCGCCGAGGTAGGCGCCCCACGGCCACGCGGCGATCGCAACGTGGACCTTGGCGCCCACGGGCGACACGCCCATCTTCTCGGAGCCGTAGAAGGCGAGCGGGCGCAGGTAGCAGCTCTCCAGCTTGTTGGCGCGGACCACCTCGCGCTGCGCCTCCATGATGACCTCGCGCGAATACGGGATGTCCATCATGTAGATCTTGGCGGAGTTGAAGAGCCGGGTGGTGTGCTCCTGCATGCGGAAGATCGCCGTGCCGATCTCGGTCTTGTAGGCGCGGACGCCCTCGAAGACCGCCAGGCCGTAGTGCAGCGAATGGGTGAGGACGTGGGTGTTCGCATCGCGCCAGGGCACGAGCTTGCCGTCATACCAGATGAAGCCGTCGCGGTCCGCCATCGACATGGGAAGGGTGCTCCGATTCGGGGATGGGAAATTCTAGCCTTTTAGCCGCCCGGGCGCACATGGATTGCCGCACGTTCTGTGCCATAATCCTCGCAATTCTTGCCCACAATAATAATTCGCAGTCACAGCCGCGCGATGCCCCAGGATTCCTCGACCGAATTGTCGACGACTAATCGCCCCGGCGCTCCCTCCAAAGCGACGGTCGCGCCGCTTACGCCCGAGCAACAGCTGTCGGGCGACATGCTGATGCTCACCACCGGCTTCATGATGTGCGCGGCCATGCTCTGGCTTGCCATCTACTGGAGCATGGGCTACCAGTACTCGACGGCGATCCCGCTGATCTTCGCTGGGATCTCCGCGGTCCTCGTCGTCCTCTACCACCGCTACCGCCGCCTCGACATCTTCGCGGTGATCCAGCTGGGGCTCATCCTCTTCACGCCGTTCGCGATGCAGTGGTCGATCGGCAACTTCGTGAACGCCTCGGGAGTGAGCCTGTGGGGGCTGATGGCCCCGGTCGGCGCGGTCACGGTGCTGGGAACGCGCAAGTCGATGCCGTGGTTTTTCGCCTGGCTCTTCATGACGGTGATGGCCGGCACCTTCGACTACCTCCTCGCCGGCACGGTGAAGAACTTCGACCTGTCGACGGTCGCGGTGTTCTTCGTGCTCAACTTCTCCGCGATTTCGGTGATGATCTATTCGCTCCTCTGGTATTTCGCCAGCGAGAAGAACAAGCTGCGTATCCAGGTCGACGCCTCGCACTCCGAGCTGCGCCTGGAAAAGGAGCGCAGCGACAAGCTCCTGCTGAACATCCTCCCGCCCGCGATCGCCGAGCGCCTGAAGAGGAACGAGGTGAACATCGCGCAGGGCCACGCCGACGTGACCGTGATGTTCGCCGACATCGTGGGGTTCACGCGCATGACCGAGGAGCTCTCGCCGGTGGAGACGGTGAAGATCCTGAACGACGTCTTCTCGATCTTCGACGACATGGCCGACAAGCACGGGGTCGAGAAGATCAAGACCATCGGGGACGCCTACATGGCCGCGGGGGGCCTGGACGCGGGGGCCCAGATCCACTACGCCGACGCGGTGGCGCGCATGGCCCTCGAGATGCAGGACCGGGTCGCCGAGTATCGCAAGCGCACCGGCGAGCGCATCGAGATCCGCATCGGCATCGGCACCGGACCGGTCATCGCCGGGGTGATCGGCAAGAAGAAGTTCATCTACGACATGTGGGGCGACACGGTGAACGTCGCGTTCCGCATGGCTGCCGACGCCTACTCCGGGGCGATCCAGGTCGACCTCACCACGCACCGGCGGCTGCACAACCGCTTCCTCTTCGACGAGGCGCACGAGGTCGAGATCAAGGGGAAGGGCCGGATGCAGGTCTTCCACCTCATGGGCGTCCTCGAAGGCGCTCCTCCCCGCCAGGCCACGGCCTAGGCGAACACTTCCTTCCAGAGCTGCCGGACCGCGGCGCGTTCGGGCACCAGCTCATCGGCCCCGAGGCGCACCTTGTCCTCGTCGTTGAGCGCCGCCTGGTGGCTGCGGTGGCGCATCGCGAGGTAGGCCTCGCCCGCGGCGATGGCGGTGGCGGCGTCGATGAGCCCGAGGGCGCCGGCGCGCTGGAGCAGCGTGTGGTTGCCCTTGTTCTCGCGCAAGCCCGGATGCCGCGGGCCGTGGGCCAGCACCAGCGCCTGCACCGCGAACTCGAGGTCGATGATGCCGCCCTCGATGTGCTTGATGTCCTTGGCCTCGGATTTGTGCTCGGCGCGCATCTTCGCGCGCATCGCCACGATCTCTGTGAGCAGCTTGGCGGCATCGCGGGGCTGTGCGAGGAGCTCGTCGCGCAGCTTTTCGAAGCGCCCCCCGAGCGCAGGATCCCCCGCACAGGCGCGCGCGCGCGTGAGCGCCTGGTGCTCCCACGTCCACGCGCGCTTCATCTGGTAGTCGCGGAACGAGCCGATCGAGCTCACCATGAGCCCGGCGAGGCCATCGGGGCGCAGCCTCAGGTCCGTCTCGTAGAGCACGCCGCCCCCGGTGTGGGTGGTCATCCAGGTGTTCACGCGTTGCGCCACGCGCGCGAGCTTCTCGGCCTGCGCAGCCAGCGACTCGTCGTAGAGGAAGATCACGTCGAGGTCGGAGCCGTAGCCCAGCTCCTTGCCCCCCAGCTTGCCGTAGCCGACGACGCAGAAGCCGGCATTCGCCGGCGGAGCGTCGTCGCCCTCGTGCCGACGGGGGCCCAATGCATCGCGAGAAAATCCATGGCTGACCGCCGCCTCCACCAGCGTCACATCGAGAATCACGTCGGCGAGCATCGACAGCTCGTCGGACAGCGCCATCACCGGCAGCTCGCCCTCGATGTCGGCGATGGTGAAGCGCAGCACGTGGCGCTGCTTGAAGTGGCGCAGGTGGTCGAGGAGGCGCTCGACATCGCCATCGAGCGCCGCGCACTCGGCGGCCAGGCTCGCGTGCTCCGCTTTCCAGTCGGTCGCGGCGAAGCTCGCCGCGGTGCGGGTGAGCTCGTCGAGCAGGATCGGGTGGCGGGCGAGGAGGCGCGCCGCCCAGGCGCTGCGCGCAACGAGGCGGGAGGCGCGAGCCAGCACTTGCGGGTACTCGACCAGCAGCGAGAAGTACGCCTCGCGCCCGTCGATCGCCTCGATCAGGTCGAAGAGGCGCATCGCGGTCGCTTCGTGCCCGCCCTCGAGCGCGGCCGCCTCGATCACCATCGGCAGCAGGCGCTCGACCTTGGCGCGGCTCGTGGCCGAGATCGAGCGGTAGCGGCGCGAGCGCGTGTACTCGATCAGGCGCCGGGCCACCGCGGCCGGTTCCACGAGGCCGGCTTCGCCCAGCTCCTCGGCGAGGGCCTCGGGGTCGGGGGTGGCCTGCGGATCGGACAGCGACGCCGCCAGGCGCACCGCGGCGGGAGCCCGGTGCTGCGAGCCCTGCTCGAAGAGCGCGTTGAACGCGGCCTGCACCGCGGCCCGATGGGTGTCGAGCGCTTCTACGAGCGCCGCGTAGCCGGGATAGTCCATCGCCTCCGCGATCACCGCCTGGTGCTCGGGCGTGCGCGGCAGGGCCTGGGTCTGCTGGTCGTCGTAGTACTGCAGGCGGTGCTCGAGGCGCCGCAGGAATTCATACGCCTGGCCGAGCGCCGCGACCCTGGGAGCCTCCATCAGGCCGCGGGTGCCGATTGCGGCGAGCGCGTCGCGCGTGGAGGTCGTGCGCAGTGCCGCATCGCGGCCCCCGCGAACCATCTGGAAGAGCTGCACCGCGAATTCAAGCTCGCGGATGCCGCCCGCCCCCACCTTGATGTCGTCGGTCTTGCGCCGCTGCGCCGCCGCCTGCGCGATGCGCGAATGCATGTCGCGCAACGCGTCGAGCATCCCATAGTCGAGGTAGCGGCGGTAGACGAAAGGATCGACCAGCTCGCGAACTCCCGCCTCGGGCCCCGCGACCACCCGCGATTTCATCCACGCGTAGCGCTCCCAGGGACGCGCGTGGGCGATGAAATAGTCTTCGAGCGACCCGAGCGAGGCGACCAGCGGGCCGCTGTCGCCGAAGGGGCGCAGCCGCATGTCGACACGGAATGCCTGTCCCTCGGCGGTGGGCTCCGAGAGCAGCGCGATCAGAGTGCGCCCCGCCTGGGCGAAGAACTCGTGGTGGGACACCGCGCGCGGCCCCGCCGTATCGCCGTCGGTGCCATAGAGGAAGACCAAGTCCACGTCGGAGGAGACGTTCAGCTCGCGCCCGCCCAGCTTGCCCAGGGCTGCGACCCGCAGCCGCGCGCCGCTGGCGGGCTCGCCGTGGACTGCGGCCGTGCGGCGCTCGGCCTCGAGGGCTGCGGCCGCGATGGACTCCTCGGCCAGCGCCGTCATGGTGGCGAACACCTCGTCGAGCGTGGCGAGGGCGTTCAGGTCCCGATGGGCGAGGGTCACCATGACCCGCTCGCGCACCGACCTCAGGCGCGAGCCCAGGTCTTCCCCGGGCACGAGCCCCGCGCGGATCTCATCGCGCGACCAGGGGCGCGCGCCGCGGCTTTCGAGTTCTGCCGCCACGCCGGGCCGCGCCTCGGTGACCCGTGAGACATACTGAGAGAGCCTGCGGGTGCGATCGAGCGCGGCTCGGAACGAGGGCGCGGCAAGGAGCGTCATCGAAGCCATTTTATAGGGAGGCGCCGGCGAGTAGGACCGTTCCTACAGACGTTGTAAGCCCCTCGGCGCAGCATCGGTGCTGCGTTCCCGCCGAAATTCCCCCCCCCGGCGACCGCCCATGCGCCAAGGTGTTCAGGAAATGCCAAGCTTCATCATCCAAAATCTGGAAGAAATCCTGGTCGAGTGGGAATCGTTCGCCAGGACCGTGTCTCCCGCCGCGGCCACCATGGATTCCCTGGCGTTGCGGGACCATGCGAAGCAAATGCTCGAGGCGATAGCGCAAGACATCACGACGTCGCAAACCGACAAGCAGCAGGCGCAGAAGTCCAAGGGGCTCGGCCCGATTTTCCACGGCGCGGCGACGGCAGCGGCTTCCCACGGCATCCTGCGCCATGCGGTGGGCTTCGACCTCCAGCAACTCGTCGCGGAGTTCAGGGCACTTCGGGCGACCGTCCTCAGGCTGTGGATTGCCAAGGAAAGCTACGGCGATCCTGAAAGCGCCTACGAAATGGCACGCTTCAACGAGGCGGTGGACCAGGCTCTCGCCGAATCCGTGGAAAGCTACTCGAAGGAACTTTCCAAGTCGCGCGATACGTTCCTCGGGATTCTGGGCCACGACCTGAGAAGTCCGCTGAGCGCGCTGGCCAGTGCGTTGCAGCTGCTCACTCTACCCCGGAGTGACGCCACCACCGCCGAGGCCATCGAGGTCGGGAGGCGAAGCGTGTCCGTCATGTCGGCGATGATCAGGGACCTGCTCGAATACACGCGTACGCGATTGGGACGGGGGATCCCGGTAACCCCGGCGCCCGCGAACTTCGAAACGGTGTGCAAGGAAGCGATCAACGAGGTAGCCGTTGTCTATCCGCAGACGTCGTTTCGTTTCGAATCCGGCGGAACGCTGGATGGCACCTTCGATAGCGCCCGAATCCACCAGCTGGTGTCGAACCTTCTCAACAATGCGGTCCATCACGGCAAGCGGGGCGCGCCCGTCTCCGTGATTGCGCGCGGGGTGCGTGACACGTTGAGACTGGATGTCAGTAATCAGGGTTTCCCGCTCTCCCCGGAAGTCCTGCAGGTGATCTTTGACCCCCTGGTCCAGATTCCTGCAGAGGCGTCCGATTCAAGTCGCCCCCCCACCAACCTGGGCTTGGGGCTTTTCATCGCCCGGGAAATCGCGGTCGCGCACGGTGGAACCATCGCGGCGGAGTCGTCCGCGGAAGCAGGCACGACATTCTCGGTGGAATTGCCCTGTCGCAATCCCACTCCGATGCTAGCGGCGTCCGAAGCGAAGGCGCTTTCCGCTCGCCCGACCTAGCCGGCGCCCCGACGTCACCTTGCCGCGCGCCGGCGCGGCAGGCTCGCGAGGACAGGAAAACCCCTTTTTTGCGGCGGTAATCCCGAGCTGAGACGTTACAATCAAGAACAAATCAGCGAGGACAGCCGCATCAAGGCCCTTCCGCGAATCGTTTTCCGCCTCGTCATCGGCGCCGCGGCTTTCCTGTTAATCGCTTTTGCCGCGGTGGTGCTGTGGCTGCGCCACGACGCCCTTCCCAACGTCGACCGTTACCGCGCCGACATCGTCGCCTCCCTCGAGCAATCGTCCGGCATGCAGGTGAAGGTGAGGGCGCTGAGCGGCGGCTGGGGAGGGTTGCGCCCGGTGATCTCGCTCGAAGGCCTGCGGATCGCCGATCGCGCCGGCCGCGCCGCCTTCGAGCTCGAGCGCGCCGCCGTCACGCTGTCGTGGTGGGCGCTGCTGCGCGGCGAGCTGCGCTTCCACGACGTGGATTTCTATCGACCGGCGCTGGAATTGCGCCGCGGCGCCGACGGCCTCATCTACCTCGCCGACAAGCCGATCAACGCCTCCGGTCCGGGCGACGACGGCGCGTTCACCGAGTGGCTGCTCGCGCAGCCGCGCCTCGGCATCCACGATGCGACGCTCACCTGGCGCGACGACTTCGGCGGCGCGCCGGAGGTGCGGTTGACGGGCGTCGAGATCGGCGTGGAAAATCGCCATGGCCACCATCGCGCCTCGCTCACGGCGAAGCCCCCGAGCGAGCTTGCCGGGCGCATCGACCTGCGCGCCGACGTGGCCCTCACGCGCCTGGGCACGCAGTGGCGCGCGAAGGGCGAAGCGTACGTCGAGAGCCTCAACGCGGACTTGGCCCGGCTGCGCGTGCACCTGCCGGTTCCCGAGACGCTTCGAAGCGGCGTCGGCAGCATACGCGTGTGGCTCAAGTTCTCCCCCGAGGGCGTGAACGAGGTGGTCGCGGACCTGCGCATGCGCGATGCGCGCGCGCAGCTCGCCGCCGACCTGCTGCCGCTCGAGCTCGCGAGCCTCGCCGGGCGCGCCACCTACCAGGTGAACCCCAAGGGCTTCACCTTCGCCACCGAGGGCCTGTCGTTCCGGCTCGCTTCGGGCATCGCGGCGCAGCCGGGCGACTTCTCGCTCGCGCGCACCACCGAGCCGGGACAGGCGGCGCGCGTGGAAGTGCGTGCCAACGGCATCGACCTCAAGATCGCCGCGACGCTCCTGGACTACTTTCCGGTTCCGCGCGACATCAAGGGCCAGGTGCTGCGCTTCGCGCCGCGCGGGCGCATCGCCGACGCCACCCTGGCGTGGTCCGACGATGGCGCCAAGGCGTACGCCGTGAAGGGGCGCTTCGAGGACGTGGCCATCAACGCGGTCGACAACTTTCCGGGCGTGAGCGGCCTTACCGGGACGATCGAAGGCACGGAAGCGGGCGGCGTCGTACAGCTCGCCGGGACGAATTCGGTGTTCGACCTGCGTCATGTATTCCGCGCCCCGCTCGCCCTCGCGAAGCTCGAGGCGCGGGCGAACTGGCGCCATGCGGGGCGCGCACTCGAAGTCGAGATCGTCGATGCGCACGCCTCCAACGCCGACGCCGACGCCCGCTTCTCCGGCACCTGGCGCTCGTTGCCCGACGCGAAGGAGAAGTCCCCCGGCTACGCGGACCTGAAGGGCACCTTCTCGCGCGCCTCGCCCGCGCGCGTCGCCAATTACCTGCCCAACCGGATCGCGGCTACCCGCGAATGGCTGGAGCGCGCCGTGCAGGGCGGGGAGATGACGCGCGCGAGCTTCGAGTTGAAGGGCGACCTCTACGAATTTCCGTTCGGCAAGGATTCGACGGGCCATTTCCTCTTCGAGGGCGACATCCGCAACACGCGCCTCGCCTACCACCCCAACTGGCCGTCGGTCGACGCGATCGACGGAACGTTCAAGTTCGAGAATCGCCGCTTCGAGGTCGCCGCGAGCCGCGCGGCGATCTTCGCGAGCCGGATGAACGCCTCCAGCGCGGTGATCGAGGACCTGATGGAACGCCCGCCGCTGCTGACCCTCGACTCCGACATCGACACGAGCGGGGCCGACAGCGTGCGGTTCCTGCGCGAGTCGCCGTTGGTCAATGGCCCCGGGTCGTTCACCCGCGTGGTCGCCATCGAGGGCCCGGCGCGCCTCAAGCTGCACATGGAGTACCCGCTCTGGGGCACGGACCCGGTCCGCGTCGCGGGCGACTACCACTTCGCCGGTGCGACCGCGACCGTCGCGCGCAACCTGCAGCTGCGTGACATCCGGGGACGCCTGTCCTTCACCGAGCGGGGCGTGCGTGCGCCCGACCTCGCCGGCACGATGTTCGGAAAGCCCGCCACGCTCGCGATGTCGACCGAGCCCGATGGGCGCGTCCTCACCGCGATCGAGGGCGCGATCGACGTGCCCGGCCTGGGCGAGTACATACCGGAGCCGATCGCGGCGCGCCTGGCGGGTGCGGCGGAGTGGAAGGCGCGCGTACTCTCAGGCCCGCGCGGCACGGACGTCGCGATCACCTCCGACCTGAAGGGGCTCGCCTCGACGCTGCCGGAGCCGGTCGCGAAGCCCGCGGCCGACGCGCGAGTCCTCACGATCCAGATCCAGGGTGCGGGCACCGAGGCCGAGCTCACCACCGCGGCATTGGCGGACGGGGTGTACTGGCGTTCGCGGCGTTTCGCGCCGGGCGGGGCCCAGCGCTGGCAGGTGGCGCTCAAGACCGGATCGCCGGTCACGTACGAGACGGCGCGCGACGGGCTGTGGCTGTACGGAGAGGTCGCGGCGCTCGACGTCGATGCGTGGCTCGCCGTCTTCGCGCAGCCCAAGCCCGGGAGCGCGGCCCGGCCGGCCGAGGAGGGCGCTCAAGGCGTGGAGCTGCGCGGCATCGACCTCGCGATGGGGCGCGTGCGCTACCTGGGCCGCGAGTTCGCGCAGATGAAAGCCACCCTCGAGAGGAGCGGCGCGCAGTGGAACGGCAACCTCGAGGGCCCGCTCGTGGCGGGCGCGGTGCAATGGAGCCCCGAGGGCAAGGGTCGCGTCATCGCGCGCCTCGACCGGCTCTCGATCCCCGAGGCGAACGCTGCGCCCGCGAGCGCGCCCGCGCCTTCGGGCGATCCCGACCTGCCGGTGCTCGACGTGGTCGCGGACCATTTCGATTTCCGCGGCAAGGCGCTGGGCCGGCTCGAGCTGAAGGCGCAGCACACCGGCGACGAGTGGCGCATCGACCACCTCGACATCGCGACCGAGCACTCGAAGTTCCGGTCTTCGGGCGGCTGGCGGCGCACCGGGTCGGGCTCGATCACCTCGCTCGCGGTGAAGCTCGAGAGCGAGAACCTGAACGCGCTCATGACCCAGTTCGGCTATGGCGCTTACCTGAAGCGCGGCACCGGCAGCCTCGAGGGCACCATCGTCTGGCCCGGCTTCCCGTACGAGTTCTCCCCCGCGATCCTGTCGGGCGCCTTCCGGGTGGACAGCAAGCGCGGCCAGTTCGCCAAGCTCGATCCCGGCGCCGGCAAGCTCCTCGGCCTGCTGTCGCTGCAATCGCTCCCGCGGCGCGCGATGTTCGATTTCCGCGACGTCTTCAGCGACGGCTTCGCCTACGACGGCATCGAGGGCAACGTGAAGATCGCGCGCGGCATCCTCCTCACGGAGGACTTCCAGATCAGCGGGCCGTCGGCATTCGTGAGCCTCTCGGGGGAAGCGTCGCTTCCCCAGGAGACCCAGAACCTCACGTTGCGCGTGGTCCCCGAGGTGGGGGAGGGCATGGCCCTCGCGGCAACCCTGCTCGGCACGCCGGTGCTCGGATTGTCGACGCTGCTGGTCTCGAAACTCCTCAAGAACCCCTTCGGCAAGGCGGTGGCTTACGAGTACCAGGTGACGGGGTCATGGGATAATCCGGTCGTCACTCGATTGTCCGCGCCGGCCACGCCCGCGAAGGCGGCAGCCGCGGTCGAAGCGCAGAAATGATCATCACCAGGAACTCCACCACGCCGGACGCCCTGCGCGAGGCGATGTCCTCGACGCAGTCGATGTTCCGCGTGGCCGCGATCCAGATGGCCTCGGGCCCGCACGTGGCCGCCAACCTGCAGGAGGCCGAGCGCCTGGTGGAGCTCGCCGCGGCGACCGGAGCGCGCATCATCGCGCTGCCCGAGTATTTCGCGATCATGGGGATGAAGGAGACCGACAAGGTCGACGCACGCGAGCGCGATGGCAGCGGGCCCATCCAGTCGTTCCTCGCGGCCCAGGCGCGGCGCCACAAGATCTGGCTGGTCGGCGGCTCGGTGCCGATCGACTCGGGCCAGCCCGGCAAGGTGCGCAACTCGTGCCTGGTCTACAACCATCTCGGCGAGCGCGCGGCGCGCTACGACAAGATCCACCTCTTCGGAATCGACATGGGCCAGGAGCGCTACTCCGAGGAGCGCACCATCGAGGCGGGCAACCAGGTGTGTACGGTGGACACCCCGTACGGCCGCCTGGGGATCTCGGTGTGCTACGACCTGCGCTTCCCCGAGCTCTACCGCGCGATGGGCGACGTGGACCTGATCCTGGTTCCCTCGGCCTTCACCGAGACCACCGGCAAGGCCCACTGGGAGACGCTGATCCGGGCGCGGGCGATCGAGAACCTCGCCTACGTGATCGCCCCCGCCCAGGGGGGCTACCACGTGAACGGACGCGAGACCCACGGTCATACGATGATCGTGGATCCTTGGGGGGTGGTGCTCGACCGCCTGCCCCGTGGGTCGGGGGTTGTGGTGGCGGGGGTGAACCCCACCTATCAGGCTAAGGTGCGCAGCAGCCTCCCAGCCCTGACGCACAAGACGGTTCGACATTGGTAAAACTGAATCACGCGTGGACGCAGATGAACGAAGATGAACGCAAATGAACGCAGATAACCGAAAATAAGGCATTCGTGACGAAAGCTGAACCGACAACGCTCGACATCGCCCAGGCGACCCTGCTGTCTCCCTTCGGGATCGACGAGGTCGCCACCCAGAAGGTTTTCGGGACGATCCTCGCCCATCGTGTTGACGACGCTGACCTTTTCTTCCAGTACAACCGCTCCGAGGGTTGGACCCTGGAGGAGGGGCAGGTCAAGTCGGGGAGCTTCTCGATCGACCAGGGGGTGGGGGTCCGCGTCGTGTCGGGCGAAAAGACCGCTTTCGCCTACTCCGACGACATCAACGTGGACGCGCTCGAATCCGCCGCCAGGGTCACGCGGGCGATCGCCGCCGACGGCGGCAACTCCAGCGCCGCCTCGCCGCTCGTCAACGTCGGGCGCGCGCTGTATGTCCCGATCGACCCGGTGGCGCAATACGACGACGCGCAGAAGGTGCGCATCCTGGAGACGCTCGAGCGCCATGCCCGGGCAATCGATCCGCGAGTAAAACAGGTGATCGGCCGGCTTTCGGGCGAATACGACGTGGTCCTGGTGGCCCGCGCCGATGGCGGCACGGCGGCCGACGTGCGGCCGTTGGTCCACCTCGCGATCACCGTCATCGCCGAGCAGGACGGCCGCCGCGAGCAGGGGCAGCAGGGCGCGGGCGGAAGGTTCGGCTACGCCTATTTCACCGACGAGCGGCTGGAGAGGCTCGCTCGCGACGCGGTGAAGCAGGCGCTCATCAACCTCGAAGCCCGCCCGGCTCCCGCGGGGCCGATGAGCGTGGTGCTCGGCCCGGGCTGGCCGGGAATCCTCCTGCACGAGGCCATCGGCCACGGGCTCGAGGGAGACTTCAATCGCAAGGGCACCTCCGCCTTCAGCGGGCGGATCGGCGAACGCGTCGCGGCGCCGGGAGTCACGGTGATCGACGACGGCACGATCCCCGATCGTCGCGGGTCGCTCTCGATCGACGACGAGGGCAATCCCTCGACCCGCAACGTGCTGATCGAGGACGGCATCCTGCGGGGCTACCTGCAGGACCGCATGAACGCGCGCCTGATGGGCGTGCCAGTCACCGGCAACGGCCGGCGCGAGTCGTACGCGAGCATCCCCATGCCGCGCATGACCAACACCTTCATGCTGGGAGGCGACAAGGATCCCGAGGAGATCGTCGCCTCCATGGAGCGCGGCCTTTATGCGGTGAATTTCGGCGGCGGCGAGGTGGACATCACCAGCGGCAAGTTCGTGTTCTCCGCGTCGGAAGCGTACTGGGTGGAAAACGGCAGGATCCAGTATCCGGTGAAGGGTGCCACGCTCATCGGCAACGGGCCCGACGCGCTCATCCACGTCTCGATGATCGGCAACGACATGGCCCTCGATCCGGGCATCGGCATGTGCGGCAAGGAAGGCCAGAGCGTTCCCGTGGGCGTGGGCCAGCCCACGATTCGCATCGAGGGGCTCACGGTCGGGGGCACGGCGTAAGGCCGGAAGAGCGCATCCGACTGACCGGCATCCCCGTATCACTGGACATGACCATGAACCGCAGAAATTTTTTCGTCGCCGCCCTCGCGGGCGTCATCGCATCCCACCGGGTGGCTTTCGCCCAGCCGAAGGCCGCGACACCTCCAAAGATCGAGAAACTGAAGCTTTCCGAAGCCGAGTGGAAGAAGCGGCTCACGCCCGAGCAGTTCTCGGTGCTGCGACACGAGGGCACCGAACGCGCGGGATCGAGCCCGTTCAACGCCGAGAAGCGCAAGGGCACCTTCGCGTGCGCCGGCTGCGACCTGCCGCTTTTCACGTCCGAGACCAAGTACGAGAGCGGCACCGGGTGGCCGAGCTTCTACGCCTTCATTCCCGGCGCTCTCGAGACCAAGACCGACTTCAAATTGATCCTGCCGCGCACCGAGTACCACTGCGCGCGCTGCGAGGGCCACCAGGGCCACGTCTTCGACGACGGCCCCAAGCCCACCGGCAAGCGCTATTGCAACAACGGCGTGGCGCTGAAATTCATCACCGCTTGAATTCGGCCCCTACCGGATAACTCGGTCGGCCCGCAGTAGGAGAAGCGCGTGCAGTCGCCGGTCCGACGCACGCGCTGGGCGGCCTCTACCGCCCTCGCAGCCCACGCGCGAGCCCGCTGTGGCAGTGCGCGAGGCGCCATGCCCGGGGAACTGCCGCGCGGCCTCTCCTCCCGTGCTGGATGTTCTTGAGTGCGCGCGACGATTGGCGTCAAAATGGGGAAGTCACGTCGACAGTAGCCTCGTCAGGGGACTCGTTCGGTGACAAGACAGCAATGCACAGGGAGGATCGAATATGTATGCAATCGTAAGAAACTACTCGGGTGCCGGCGCAAAGCAGCTTTTCGAGTTGCTGGAACGGCGAAAGGCGGAGGTTGAAGCTACTCTTCGGAACGTGTCTGGTCTCGTGAGCTACACGCTGGTGCGCAGTGGCGATGGTGGAATGTCGATCACTGTTTGCAAGGAAAAGGCAGGCGCCGACGAGAGCGTGAAAGTCGCTCGCGAATGGATCAAGAAGAATGCCGCGGATGTCCCGGCGTACCCGCCCGCGATCATGGAAGGTCCGGTCATCGTCCAGATACAGTAGCGCCATCCTCTCGCCTCTGCGGGTTCTAGTGTTCGACTCGCAGGCTCGTGGCGTCTCCTTGGCGGCACGCGACCGCGCATGGTATTAGTACCCTGACCCTCCAGGAGGTTCGGACATGCCGAAGATCGCCGGGCTAGCCGCCTGCATTGCCATGGCAGGCGCTTCGCTGCTCGCCACGGCCCAGGACTTCCCGGCCAAGACCATCCGCATCGTCGTTCCGTTCGCGCCTGGCGGGGGCTCGGATGGGATCGCGCGCATGCTTTCGGAACAGATGGCGACCGACCTGCGCGTCTCGGTGATCGTCGACAACAAGCCTGGCGCCTCCGGCATCATCGGGACCGAGACAATGTACCGCTCGCCTCCCGACGGATACACGCTGCTCGTAGCCAACAGCGCCATCACCAGCAACCCCTGGCTGTACAAGCTGCCGTACGACACCGCGAAGCTCGTGCCGGTGGCCATGCTCTCGACCGCGCCGCAGCTGCTGGCCGCTCATCCTTCCGCCCCGTTCAAGACCTTCAAGGAGATGATCGCCTACGCGAAGGCCAACCCGGAAACGGTGACGGTCGCGACCGCGGGTGCGGGCCAGCTCTCGCACCTGGGCACGGAGATCATGGAGAAGAGCGCGGGCATCCGGGTCACCAAGGTCCACTACAAGGGCAGCGGCAACGCGCTCGCCGACCTGCTTGGCGGCCAGATCCACGTGTCCTTCGGCACGGCGCCAGGACTTATTCCCCACATCAAGGCGGGCAAGCTGGTGGCGCTCGCCACCTCCGGCGCTGCGCGCATCAAGTCGCTGCCCGAGGTCCCGACCATCGGCGAAACCCTGCCCGGTTACGACCTGGTGAACTGGTTCGCGATCTTCGCCCCGCCGCAAACGCCCAAGGCGGTCGTCGACAAGCTCTACCAGTCGGCCGCCCGTGCCCTGGCGCAGCCGGCCTTCGTCGACAAGCTCGCCTCGGACGGATTCGAGCCCAAGGCCCTTTCGCCGGAGGAATTCGACCGGCTCTTCCGCGGCGAGCTGGCGTACTGGCAG
>JANMYH010000230.1:0-11218 GCA_031381925.1 Burkholderiales bacterium
AGAACCCGTTCAAGGACAGGCGCGTGCGCCAGGCCTTCTACCAGGCTATCGACGTGAACGCGATCCACAAGGCGGTGATGCGCGGGCTCGCGGTCCCCACGGCGATCAACTTGCCCAACCCGGACAAGGCGGGCATCCCCAAGTCGATGGACAAGCGTTATCCGTTCGACATCGCGGCGTCGAAGAAGCTCCTCGCCGAAGCGGGCTACCCGAACGGCTTCGAGCTCGGCATGGATTGCCCCAACAACCGCTACATCAACGACGAGAAGATCTGCGTCGCGGTGGCGGGCATGCTCTCCAAGGTCGGCGTGACCGTGAAGGTGAATGCGATCCCGCGCGCCCAGTACTTCCCCAAGGCGCAGCGCATGGAGATCAGCTTCTGCATGCTCGGCTGGGGCGGGGCCACCACCGACGCCATCTTCACGCTGCAGCCGGTGCTCCACAGCAGGAACGACAAGGGCGACGGCGACTACAACTGGGGCAACTACAAGGACGACAAGCTCGACGCCATGATCGACGAGGCAAAGGGCGACACCGATCCCAAGCGTCGCCAGGAAACGATCAACAAGGCGATGCAGTACTTCCACGACCAGGTGTTCATGATCCCGCTGCACCTGCAGGTGATCCCGTGGGCAGCGCGCTCCAACACCACCGTCATCCACCGCGCCGACAACTGGCTGCAGGCGACGTGGGTAAATATTAAGTGATTGGGTCCCCGCCTACGCGGGGACGACGAGCGTTTCGTGCCGGCACACTGGCCCTGGCGCTCGTCGCCTGCACGCTCAACGTGCAGGCCGCTGTTTTTCGGTGGTCCTCGCAGGGCGACTACCTCAGCGCCGACCCGCATGCGCAGAACGAGGGCCTGAACAACACACTCAACGACGCGGTGTTCGAAAGGCTCACGGCCTGGGACAAGAAGCTCGACCTGGTGCCCTCGCTCGCCACCTCGTGGGAGCTCAAGTCGCCGACCCTCTGGCGGTTCCAGCTCCGCCGCGGCGTGAGATTCCACGACGGCACCCCCTTCACCGCCGCCGACGTGGTGTTCTCGATCGAGCGCGCGCAGCTGCCGAGCTCCAACTTCAAGGTTTACGCCACGCCGATCGGAAAGGCGCGCGCGATCGACGCCCACACGGTGGAAATCGAGACGCCGCAACCGTCGCCGCTGCTGCTGCAGCTCGTGAACACGGTGCGCATCATGAGCCGCGCGTGGTGCGAGAAGAACGGCGCGCTCAAGCCCCAGGACTTCAAGACCGGCGAGGAGACCTACGCATCGCGCAACGCCAACGGCACGGGCCCGTACACGCTGGTCAAGCGCGAGGCCGAGATCGCCACCGTCATGCGCAAGAGCCCGGACTGGTGGGGCCTGCGCGAGGGCCGCGGCGACCGCCGCTTCGAGGGCAACGTCGACGAGATGATCTACCGCCCGGTGAAATCCGACGCCACGCGCATGGCGGCGCTGGTGACGGGCGAGCTCGACCTGGTGCTCGATCCGCCGTTGCAGGACATCCCGCGGCTGAGGAGCGACCCCCGGATGCGGGTGGTCGAGGGCCCCGAAAACCGCGTGATCTTCCTGGTCATGGACCAGGAGCGCGAAGAGCTCAAGTACTCGAACGTGAAGGGCAGGAACCCGCTCAAGGACCTGCGGGTTCGCAAGGCGCTCTATCACGCGATCGACCTCGATGCGATCCGCAAGCAGGTGATGCGCGGCATGTCGCTGCCCACCGGGGCGCTGGTGCCCACGGCGGCGATGAGCTTTCCCGCGATCGAGCCGCGGCTGCTCGCCTTCGATGCCGAGCGAGCCCGCCGATTGCTCGCCGAGGCGGGATACCCCGACGGGTTCGAGATCGGGCTCACCTGTCCCAACAATCGCTACGTGAACGACGAGCGCATCTGCACCGCGCTCGCGGGCATGCTTGCCAAGGTCGGCATCCGCGTGAACGTGAACGCCATGCCGCGCGCGCAGTTCTTCCAGAAGGTCGACCAGTTCGACCACTCGATGCATCTCTACGGCTGGGGCGGCGCCGCCACCGACCCGGGCTTCACCCTCACCCCGATTCTCCACAGCCGTGACGGCAAGGGTCGCGGCGACTTCAATTCCGGGCGCTACCGCGACGAGGCGCTCGACCGCCTGATCGAGTCGGTTGAGATGGAGATGGATCCCGCCCGGCGCCGTGCGCTCATGCTCGAGGCGTTCCAGCGCGCGCGCGACAACGTGTACCTCATTCCCCTGCACCGGCAGGTGATTCCGTGGGCGGCGCGCGCCAACGTGAAGCTGGTGCACCGCCCCGACAATGTGGTCGAGCCCCTATGGGTGCGATTGGACTAGGTCGCCGCGCATCGGGGCGATGCCCCGGTGGTAGATGCGATCGGTTGCCAGCACTGCGGAGGGCGAGTAGGGCTCGCGCCCGCGCAACTGCGCGTAGTAGGGCGTGAAGTCGGGCGCAGTCGCATCGAACAGCTGCTCGAAATCGCGGATCACGAAGTAGGTTTCCTGGAACGTGTCGATCTTGTAGCCCGTCTGCATGATGCGCAGCAGGTCGAAGCCGATGCGGTTCGGGTTCGGGCTCTCGAGGCAATAGCCGATCTCGCCGCCCGAGGAGAGGATTCCCGCCCCGTAGGTGCGCAACCCCTTCGACGTATCGATCAGTCCGAACTCCACCGTGTACCAGTAGAGCCGTGACAGCATCTCGATCGCGCCCTGCGCGTGGGCCTTGATGCCGCCGCGGCCGTAGGCCTGCATGTAGTTGGCGAACACGGGGTTGAAGAGCATCGGCACGTGGCCGAAGAAGTCGTGGAAGATGTCGGGCTCGACGATGTAGTCGAACTCCGCCGGCGTGCGCAGCCATACCGTGACCGGGAAGCGCCGGTTCGCGAGGTGCTCGAAGAACGTGAGGTCGGGGACCAACCCGGGCACCGCCACCAGCTGCCAATCGGTGGCGACGCGCAGCTTCTCGTTGATCGCGTCGAAGCGGGGAATGCCTTCCCCGAAATTCAGCGTGTCGAGCGTGTCGACGAACTCGTCGCAGGCGTACCGGGCGACCAGCGACTCCTGGCGCCGGTAGAGCCGGCGCCACAGCTCGTGCTCGGCGGCGGTGCATCGCTCCCACTCCTGGTCCACCGTGTGGTCGGGACGCATGCGGCTGTAGTCGCCGCGCAGCTTGTGGGCGGTTTCGCCGGTCATGGACTCTCGCCCCGGCCCTCTCCCACACCCTGAAATCCTTTGCGGGTGCCCGAGGGAGAGGGAGAAAATCGCGTCACCACGTGGTCGATCGCGCCGAAGATCGTGACGCCGTTCGCATCGCGCATCTCGATCTTCACACGGTCGCCGAACTTGAGGAACGGCGTCTTCGCCTCGCCCCGCTCCACCTGCTCCACGAGCCGCGCCTCCATCAGGCACGCATAGCCGGTGGCGCGGTCCTGGTTGGAGATCGTCCCGGTACCAATCATCGTTCCCGCGACCAGGTTTCGCGTCCGTGCCGCATGGGCGATGAGATCGAAGAGGCTGAAGGTGGCGTCTACCCCCGCATTCGGGTCGCCCAGGCGCTCGCCATTCACCTCGCAATGCAACGGCCGGTGCACCTTGCCGTCACGCCATGCGTCGCCCAGCTCGTCGGGGGTGAGGGCCACCGGCGCGAGCGCATTGGCGCCCTTGCCGTTCACGAAGCCGAAGCCCTTGGCGAGCTCCGCCGGAATGAGCCGCCGGAACGACACGTCGTTCACGAGGGTGAGCAAGCGGACGGCGCGGGCAGCCTGCGCGGGCGTCGAACCCATCGGCACGTCGCCGACGATCGCGACCACCTCGCCCTCCAGGTCGATGCCCCAGTCCTCGGAGATCGCCTCGATCGCGTCGCGCGCGCCCATCATCGAGCCGGCGCCGCCCTGGTACATGAGGGGATCGGTGTAGAAGCTCTCCGGAACCTTGTCGTTACGGGCACGACGCACCCGCTCCACGTGCGTGAGGTACGCCGAGCCGTCGAGCCATTCGTAGGCGCGCGGCAGGGGTGCCGCGACGAGCCCTTCGGCGAGCGCCGTGGCGAAGCTGAAGGTGTGGCGTTCGTGGCCCCCGGCGAGGCTCTCGGCCACGTCGTGGAGGCGCGGACCCGCCGCATCCCAATGCTCGAGCGCGAATTGCATGGTGGGCGCGATGCCGTCCACCATGACCGCGTGATTGAGGGCGCGATCGACCACGCAGAGGCTGCCGTCGCGCGTCGGGCCCTTGAGGGACGCGAGCTTCACCCGGACCCTCTCCCCGGCCCTCCCCCGGAGGGGAGGGAGGCCTTGTCGAACCCGGACCATGCCGCGTCGTAGTCGCGGTCGAGGGCAGGCGACGATTGCGCGAACGCCGTGGCCTCGAGGAGGTAACGCGTCTCGAACATGAACGCGAGTGTGCCGTCGACGTATTGGGGCGCGAGCTCGGCCGCAACCGCCGTGTCGTAGGAGGCGCGGTCAGGGCCGTGGCTGCTCATCGCGGCGTGCAGGCTCGCCCCGCCCGGCACGAAGCCACCCTTCTTGGCGTCGTACTCGCCGCGCACCAGGCCCATGAACTCGCTCATCACGTTGCGGTGGAAATACGGCGGGCGGAAGGTGTCCTGGGCCACCATCCAGCGCGGCGGGAAGATCACGAAATCCACGTTCGCGGCCCCGATTGTGTCCGATGGGGACGTGAGGACGGTGAAGATCGACGGATCGGGGTGATCGAAGCCGACCGTGTTCATCGCGTTGAAGCGCGCGAGGTCGTACTTGTACGGGTAGTAATTGCCGTGCCACGCAACCACGTCGAGCGGCGAATGGTCGTGCTGCGCGCTCCACAGGTGGCCCGCGAACTTGGCGATCACCTCGGTCGGCGCATCGCGGTCCTCGAAAACGGCGATTGGCGCGAGGAAGTCGCGCGGATTGGCGAGCCCGTTCGAGCCGATCGGGCCCAGCTCGGGGAGCCGCAGCGGCGCGCCATAGTTTTCGCAGACATATCCGCGAACCCAGCTGCTCTCGATCTCGACGCGGAACTTGATGCCGCGCGGAATCACGGCGATCTCACCCGGCTCCACCCGAAGCCGCCCGAGCTCCGTGGCGAAGGTCAGGGCGCCGTGCTGCGGAACCACCAACAGCTCGCCGTCCGCGTCATAGCAGAAGCGCCGCTCTTCCATCGAGCGGTTGGCGACGTAGACATGGGCGCCGCAACCATGCTGCAGCCGCGAGTCGCCGCAGGTGGCGAGGGTGTGGAGCCCATCGAGGAAATCGACGGCCTCGAAGGGAGGATCCATCGGCGACCATCGCAACCGGTTGGGCGAGCACTCCGCCTCGTGCGAGGGGGCGGTGCGAACCATGCCCTCGCCGATGCGCCGGTACGGCTTGTGCATCGCCGAGGGGCGCAGCCGGTAGAGCCACGAGCGCAGGTTCTGCGCGCGCGGCATGGTGAACGACGATCCCGAGATCTGCTCCGCATAGAGTCCGAAAGGTGTCTTCTGCGGCGAGTTTCGGCCCACGGGAAGCGCGCCGGGCAGTGCCTCGCTCTCGTGGTACGAGCCGAACCCCGAAAGGTACTTCAGCGAAAGCCCCGAGGACCGATCATTCATGGTTGTGTGGGCGGGTCATCGGCGGCAATCGGCGCTCCCCGTCTTTGGGTCGCGTCACTAGACGACGCCCCTGGCAATCTGGTCGGCCTCGATGGATTCGAACAAAGCGCGGAAGTTGCCCTCGCCGAAGCCCTCGTTGCCCTTGCGCTGGATGATCTCGAAGAAGATCGGGCCGATCACCGTCTCGGTGAAGATCTGCAGCAGCTTGTCCTCGTGGTGGTCCTTGTCGACGCCCTCGCCGTCGAGGAGGATCCGGTTCTTCTTCATTCGCGCGAGGTCCTCGCCGTGGTTATGCACGCGCGAATCGATCCGCTCGTAATAGGAATCCGGCGTGTCGAGGAAGCGCACGTCGCGCGCGCGCAAAGCCTCGACCGTCGCGAAGATGTCATCGGCGGAGATCGCGATGTGCTGGATCCCCTCGCCCTTGTACGCGTCGAGGTACTCCTGGATCTGCGACTTGGTGTCCGAGGGCTCGTTGATCGGGATGCGGATCTTGCCGCAGGGGCTGGTCAGCGCGCGCGACGTGAGCCCGGTCTTCTTTCCCTGGATGTCGAAGTAGCGGATCTCGCGAAAGTTGAAGAGCTTCTCGTAGAACTTGACCCACGTGTCCATGCGCCCGGCATAGACGTTGTGCGTGAGATGGTCGACTTCGACAAGGCCCGCGCCCGTGGGATGCTGGGCGGCGCCCTCGATCGGCACGAAGTCCACGTCGTAGATCGAGAGGTCGCCGCCGTTGCCGGGATAGCGGTCGATGAGATAGATGAGGCTGCCGCCGACGCCCTGGATCGCCGGGATGTTGAGCTCCATCGGGCCGACCTTGCCGTGGAAGGGTTTTGCGCCGAGCTCGACGGCGCGCTGGAAAGCCTTTGCGGCATCCTTCACGCGCATGGCGAAGGCGCACACCGACGGCCCGTGCACCCGCGCGAACGACTGCGCGAAGCTGTCGGGCTCCCGGTTTACGATGAAATTCACGCGCCCCTGGCGGTACAGCAGGACGTCCTTCGAGCGATGGCGGGCGACCGCGGCGAAGCCCAGCTGCTCGAAGAGCGCGCCCAGCGTGAGCGGGTCGGGCGCGGTGTACTCGACGAATTCGAACCCGTCGGTGCCCATCGGGTTGGCGATCTGTTCCATGGCTCCTCGTTGTTTCTGCGCCAGGGGCGATGACGTTTGGACGATTTTACCCGCCCAAGGTTGCAAGGGCGCCGGCCCTTGCCGGCCGCTGGCTAGGCGAACTCGATGACGACCCGGCGCGTGCGCGCGCTCTTCTTCTCGATCTTCGTCACGCGCAACGCTCCGATCTCGCTCGTGTTGGCCACGTGGGTTCCGCCGCAGGGTTGCAGGTCCACGCCCGCGATCTCGAGCAGGCGCACCTTGCCCACGCCCCGCGGCGGCTTCACCGACATCGTTCGAACCAGGTCGGGCTTGGCGTCGAGCTCGGCGTCCGTGACCCAAACGGTCCGCACTTCGTGAGCGCCCGCCACCAGCCTCGCCAGCTCGCCTTCCAGGTGCGCGCGATCGAGGGGATCGACCATGTCGAAATCGAGGCGCGCGTATTGCGCGGTGATCGAGCAGCCATTGGTCTGGTGCGGGATGATCGCGCACAACAAATGGGTGGCGGTATGGAAGCGCATGTGGCGGTGGCGCCGGTCCCAGTCGATGCGCGCGGTGACGACGGTGCCCGGAGCGAGGCTTGCGACCAACGCTTCCTGTCCGGGGGCGGGCACGTGGAGGATGCGACCCTCTCCCAGGGCAGACGGAGAAGGTGCGGGCGCGCCCTTCACGGTGTCGATGATCGCGAGCGAGCGCCCATCGCCCAGGATCAGCTCGCCGGCGTCGCCCGCCTGGCCGCCGCCTCGCGGATAGAAAACCGTCCGGTCGAGCTCGACGCCCTGCTCGGTCACGCCGACGACGCGCGCCTCGGTTTCGCGCCGGTAGGGTTCGTCCTTGAAGAGCGTCTCCGTCATGGTGCTGGTATTATGCGACCACCGGCATTACCCAAGCAAAATCAAGTACTTTCCCCGGAGAATTTCAATGACCAGACCCTCTGTCATGCGCGCCGCATTGATGGCGGCCGCGCTCGCGTTCGCCGTCGGAACCGTCGATGCAAAGACCCTGCGCTTCTCCAGCCAGGGCGACATCGTGACCATCGACCCGCACGCGCAGAACGAAGGCTTCACCAACGCATTCCTCGACAATATCTACGAGCCGCTGGTCACGCGCGGCAAGGACCTGAAGGTCGAGCCGTGCCTGGCGCTCACCTGGCAAGTGGTCAACCCGACCACGACTCGCTTCAGGCTGCGGCCCAACGTGCGGTTCCACGACGGCGCACCCTTCACCGCCGACGACGTGGTATTCACGATCGAGCGCGCGCTTTCGGACACCTCGAACTTCAAGCCCTACCTCGCGGGCGTCAAGGGCGCGAGGAAGGTCGATGACCTCACCGTCGAGATCCTGACCGAGGGCCCGGCGCCGGTGCTCATCCCGCAGCTCACCGAGATCCGCATCATGAGCCGCGCGTGGGCGACCAAGCACAACGTCACCAGGCCCCAGGACTTCAAGAACAAGGAGGAGACCTACGCCTCGCGCAATGCGAACGGCACCGGCGCCTTCGTGCTGAAGAGCCGCGAGGCCGACGTGAAGACCGTGGCCCTCCTCAACTCCAACTGGTGGGGGAAGATGGAAGGCAACGTGAACGAGCTCGTCTACCAGCCGATCAAGCAGAATTCCACGCGGCTGGCCGCCCTGCTCTCGGGCGAGATCGATTTCGTCCTCGATCCGCCGCCGCAGGACATCCCGCGCCTGAAGCAGGATCCGAAGATCAAGGTGGTCGAGGGCAACGAGAACCGCACCATCTTCTACGGCATGGACCAGATGCGCGACGAGCTGCTCTACTCGAACGTGAAGGGCAAGAACCCGTTCAAGGACAAGCGCGTTCGCGAGGCCTTCCAGCTCGCCATCGACCTGAACGCGATCAAGACGCAGGTGATGCGCGGACTTTCGTTTCCGACGGGCGTGATGTTCGCGCCCCAGGTGGACGGCTATCCCAAGGACCTCGACAAGGTGGTCAAGGCCGACCGCGACCGCGCCCGCAAGCTCCTCGCCGATGCCGGTTACACGCAGGGCTTCGAGGTCACGCTGGACTGCCCGAACAACCGCTACATCAACGACGAGGCGATCTGCGTGGCCACGGCGGCGATGCTCGCCCAGGTTAACGTGAAGGTGAAGGTCAACGCGATGCCGCGCGCGACCTACTTCCCGAAAATCCAGAACTTCGACTCGAGCTTCTACATGCTGGGCTGGGGCGTGCCGACCTTCGACTCGCAGTACGCGCTGCAGAGCCTGCTGCACACCCTCGTTCCCAAGACCGCCGACGGCGACTACAACCTCGGGCGCTACTCGAACCCGGCCGTCGACGCCGCGATCGACAAGCTGAAGACCGAGATCGACACCAAGCAGCGCGCGGCACTCGCGCGCGAGATCACCGAGCTGCACATGAAGGACGTGGGCCACATCCCGCTGCACTTCCAGGTGATCCCCTGGGCGATGCGCTCCAACGTGAGCGTCGTGCACCGCGCGGACAACCGGCTCACCACCAAGTGGGTCAAGATCCAGTGACGAATTGGCCCCCCGTCGACACGGGGGCGACGGCGTGAAGGGATGGCTCGCCGCGATCATTGTCGCGGCGTGCTTGCCTGCCGTCGGCGCCCCGAAGGTTCTTCGGTTCGCGAGCCAGCAAGACCCGCAGACGGTCGACCCGCACGCCGCCAACCTCCTCGTCAGCGCGCGCCTCACGCAGCAGATCTACGACACGCTGGTGTTCCGGGACAAGGCGTGGAAGCCCACTGCGTGGCTCGCGGAATCGTGGACGCAAGTGTCGCCGACGGTGTGGCGCTTCAAGCTGCGCGATGGCGTCAAGTTCCATGACGGCACGCCGCTCACCGCCGACGATGTGGTGTTCTCGGTGGGGCGGGCCCTTTCTTCCACCTCGCAGATGCGCACCGCGATCGAGGGCGTGACCGGCAGCCGCGCGGTGGATGCGCTCACGGTGGAGCTCACGCTGAGGGAGCCCAACGCGGCGCTGCTGCAGCACCTCACGCAGTTCCGGATCATGAGCCGGGCCTGGGCGGTGAAGCATCGCGCCGAAAAGCCGCAGGACTACAAGAACAAGGAAGACACGTACGCGGCGCGGCATGCAAACGGCTCCGGGCCCTTCATCCTCCGGGAGTTCACGCCCGACGTCCGCGTCGTCCTGGTGCGCAACAAGGACTGGTGGGGACACAGGGCCGGGCTCTTCGAGGGCAACCTGGACGAGGTGGTGATGCTGCCGATCGCCTCGGCGGCCACGCGGCTCGCGGCGCTGCTCTCCGGCGAGGTCGATCTCGTGATCGACCCGCCGAACCAGGACGTGGCGCGCCTCAGGGCAAATCCCGAGCTTCGGATCGTCGAGGGCCCGGAGATGCGCGTCCAATACCTCGCCTTCGACCTGCACCGCGACGAGCTTCTCCACGGCAGCGAGCGCAAGCGCAATCCCTTCAAGGATCCGCGCGTGCGCCTCGCGGTCGCCCATGCGATCGACTACGACGCCATCCGGCAGAAGGTCATGCGCGGATTGTCGAAGCCGATCGGCTCGATCATCCCGGACCTCATCGCGGGCTACCACCCCGATGGCGACAAGCTGGTTGCTTATGACCGCGAGCGCGCGAGGAAGCTGCTCGCCGAGGCGGGTTACGGCAACGGCTTCGAGGTCACTCTCGACTGCGGCAACAACCAGCCCGCGGCCGACATCTGCCAGGCGGTTTCGGCGATGCTGGCACAGGTCGGCGTCCGCGCACGCCCCAACATCATGCCGCAGACCACGTTCTTCCCGAAGATCGAGAAGTACGACACCAGCTTCTACCTGCTCTCGTGGGGCGGGGGGGTCACCTCCGACGCGCTCTACACCCTGAACGCGCTGCTCCATTCGGTTGGCCCCAAGGGCGAGGGCGACTTCAACATGGGCCGCTGGTCGAACCCGGAGATGGACCGCCTCGTGGACGAGATCAAGGTGCAGGTCGATCCCGCGAAGCGCGGCGAGGCGATCCGAAAGGCGCTGGTGCTCGTGAACGCCGAGCGACCGGTGGTGCCGATCCACCAGCAGCTGCTGCCCTGGGTGATGCGCAAGAATGTCGATGCGTGGTTTTCGCCGGTGAACACCGTGTATTTCTACCGGGTGAAGATGTCGTGACCTTCATCCCACCCTTCCGTATGCGAGCGCCAGGTAGATGATCGCCTTCGTCCTCCAGCGCCTCCTCCAGGGCGTGGTCGTCATGCTGGTGGTGGGCTTCATCGCCTTCTCGCTCTTCAACTTCGTGGGCGACCCGGTCTCGCTCATGCTCCCGCCCGAGGCGACCCAGGCCGACCGCGACGCGATGCGCCAGGTGCTCGGCCTCGACAAGCCCTTCTACCTGCAATTCGTGACCTTCATCCAGAACGCGGTGCAGGGCAATTTCGGCATCTCGCTCAGACTCGGCCGCCCGGTCTCGACGCTGCTGGTCGAGCGCCTGCCCGCGACCCTGGAGCTTGCGATCACCGCGGCACTGATCGCCCTGGTGGTGGGGATTCCCGTGGGCGTCTACACGGCGCTGCGGCGCGACTCGTGGCTGTCG
>JANMYH010000247.1:0-2145 GCA_031381925.1 Burkholderiales bacterium
CCTGATGACAGCTCACGATGGCGATGATGATCGCAAAGCAGAACCCTTTCACGAGCGCCATCTTGATGTCCCGCGCGCCGGTGTAGCGCACGAGATTGTTCATGAAGTACGGCCCATTGATGCCGAGGACCTGTGTGCCCACGAGGTAGCTCGCGAGGATCGCGAGGGCCACGCATTCCGCGACCAGCAGCGGCATCGAGATGAGCAGCGCGAGGACCCGCGGGACGACGAGGTAATCCGTAGGGTGGACGCCCAGCGCGCGCAGGGCGTCGATCTGCTCGGTCACTTTCATCGTGCCGATCTCCGCCGCGATCGACGCGCCGGCGCGGCCCGCGACCATCAGGCCGGTGAGGGTCGGGCCGAGTTCGCGGAAGAGGGAGACCGAGACCACCGAGCCGACCGCCGTGGCCATGCCGAGCTTGGAGAATTGAAAGTAAGTCTGCGCCGTGAGCACCGCGCCGGTGAACATGCCGGTGACGATCACGACCGTCTGCGAATGAAAGCCGATCTCCGCGAGCTGGCGCAGGAGCAGCCGCCAGCGAAAGGGCGCGACGACGATCGACGTGACCGTATCGACCGCGAGCAGGGCGAGTTCGCCAAGGTATCGGATGAAGGAGAGGGCGACGCGCCCGAGCGAAGTCAGCATTCTCAGGCGGCGAAGCTAGGGTGCGGGCGGCGGGTTGTCCACCGTGCGCCGGGAGCGGGGCAAGGAGCGCACAAGGAGCGGCGACATTCCTGTCGCCGACCACGCTCGCGCGCAGCGCGCAACTCCCCGCGGGTGGATGCTGCCGCCTTTCCGGGAATGGTGCGCCTCCGGCGCAGAGCGACGATGGCGACAGGAATGTCGCCGCTCCTTGGACCTTTCACGGCGCGGTGGCGCACCACGTTTGCCACATCTTGCAATAGGCCGCCTCGGCGTGGCGGGCGAAGCGCGGGGCGTCCATGAAGGGCGACACCTTCATTCGCTCGCGCAGGGTGCAGCGGAGGGCGGCGAGTCGGGGGAGATCGTGGGCGAGAGCGGTGACCATGCGCAGGAAATCGGGTTCCGATTCCGCGATGCATTCGTGGAGGCCGACGCCGGAAAGGATGCTCGCGCCGATCCGCGACACGGTCCGCTCGCCGCGCTCGGTCAGCACGGGCACGCCCATCCACAACGCTTCGCAGGTGGTCGTTCCGCCATTGTAGGGGAAGGGGTCGAGCGCCAGGTCGATGCGCTGGAAGAGCGCGAGGAATTCGGCGCGCGTGGCGGTCCAGGCGACGAGTTCGAGGCGGTGCGGTTCGACGCCGCGCGCAGCGAAAAATTGCCGCACGCGCGTTTGCGTTTCTCCGGCGGGGCAGCGGAGGAGCAGGCGCGCTCCTTCCACCGCCCGCAGCACGCCGGCCCAGCGTTCGAGGACGGCGTCGTTCGTTTTGCAGAAGTTGTTCAAGCACGCAAAGGTGACTCCGCCTGCCTCGAGCGCTGGGAGCGGGCCGACGGGCGGATATGCGTCGATCGGATCGAAGCAGAACCACGAGTCCGGGAGACGCACGGGCGTTTCGACCGACTCGGTCCAGCCCGCGCCTTCGGGCTCCATGCACGCATCGGTGAAGCGATAGTCGATCGGCGGCAATCCGGTGGTGCCGGGATAGCCGAGCCACGCCACCTGCACCGGCGCCGGCTTGCGCGCAAAGACGGGGAGCCGGTTGTCGGCCATGTGTTGCGTGAGATCGACGAGGACGTCGATGCCGTCCGCGCGGATTTGCTCGGCCAGCGCGTCGTCGCTCAGTCCGAGCGTGCTGCGCCACACGTCGGCGGATTTCCGCGAGCGTTCCGTGAGGGCGTCCGGGTGCTTCACGCCGGAGTAGCAGTGGATTTTGAAGCGCGCGCGATCGTGTGCTTCGAGCAGCGGCGTGATGAAATGGCTGATGACGTTGCGGCGGAAATTGGGCGACACGTAGCCGATGTGGAGCGGTCGGTCGGGGTCGCGGGAATGGCGGTGTGGCTGGATCGAGCGCGCGAGCGGTGCTCCGTGTTTTTCCTGCCACCGCGCGCTCTCTTCGCGGAACGCTTCCGGCGTGTAGCCGGGATGAAAGAGTGCGGCGAAGACGAGATTGCTGTGGAAGAGCGCGTTCGCGGGTTGGAGGTCGATGGCGCGTCGGTAGCAC
>JANMYH010000200.1:0-1859 GCA_031381925.1 Burkholderiales bacterium
TTCGGGATAGATCTCGTCGCGGAATGTCTTGCCGCGGGGATCGAGGACCGCGGCGATATAATCCGAAGGGAAGTCCTGCTTCAGCTTGCGCAGCATGTTCACCACGCCCAGGATCGCGCCGGTCGGCTCACCCGACGGGCTACGGAACTCCGGCAACGCATGGAACGCGCGGTAGAAGTAGCTCGGCGCATCGACGAGCAGCAGGCGCTTCTTCGTATCGTTCATCTCAAGTCGCGAGGATTCCCCATTGGCCATCAACGCACCCAAGGTTCCGAAACCCTCGGATCCGCAGCTCGTCAGGCGCTCACAGAATTCCGCACGGGAAGCGTGGCGGATGTTCGAAATTATCGCAGAGTTCGTCACCGCGACCGAACGGCTGCAGGCGATCCAGCCCGCGGTGGCGATCTTCGGCAGCGCGCGCACCACTCCGGAGCATCCCTACTACGCGATCGCCGAGGACATCGCCAAGCGCCTGTCGGAGGCGGGCTTCTCGGTGATCTCGGGCGGCGGCCCCGGGATCATGGAAGCGGTCAACAAGGGCGCCTTCGAGGGCTCGAGCCCGAGCGTGGGCCTGAACATCCAGCTCCCCCACGAGCAAAGCGGCAACGCCTACCAGGACATCTCGCACACCTTCCAGCACTTCTTCGCGCGCAAGGTCATGTTCGTGAAGCTGTCCTGCGCCTTCGTGATGATGCCCGGAGGCTTCGGCACCCTGGACGAGCTGATGGAGGTGCTCACGCTGGTGCAGACCGGCAAGATCCGGCGCGTGCCGGTGATCCTCGTCAATTCGAAGTTCTGGGGCGGCCTGCTCGACTGGATCCGCGGCCAGCTCATCGCCGACGGCATGATCGGCGTGGACGACCCGGGCATCCTCCAGGTGATCGACGACCCCCAGGCGGTGGTGGACGCGATTTTCGACCACTACCAGCTGCGCGGATTCGAGCCTTCGCCCGCCGAACGCGAAGCGGAGCTCGCACTCTAAGGGTAGACTCCCCCCTCGAAAAGAGCCTCCCCATGCGAACCCTCCTTGCGCTTGTCCTCCTCGTCGCAGCCCTCGATGCCGCTTCCCAGTCGACCGCGCGCACGCGTCCTCCGGGAACCATTCCGCTCGACGAGCCGCCGCCTCCGCCCGCCATGGTGGAAAGCGACCCGGCTCTCGAGCCGCAGGTCACCGTGCGTCGGGAAGGCGAGCAGACGATCCAGGAGTATCGCGTGAAGGGAAAGCTCTACATGCAACGCGTCACGCCGAAGAATGGGCGCCCCTATATCCTCATGGACCACAAGGGCGACGGCACCTTCAGCAAGCAGGACAACACCCTCGACAACGGGGTGCGCGTGCCACAGTGGGTGCTGCTGGAATTTTGATTACCCGATAGGACCGAATGTCGGTATTTACCCCGGTTTCCGATGCCGACGCGCGTGCGCTCCTCGAGCATTACACCCTTGGCGAGCTCGAACGGCTCGAGGGGATCGCCCAGGGCGTCGAGAACACCAACTATTTCCTGACCACCACCACCGGGGAATACGTGCTCACCCTGTTCGAGCACATCCCGCGCGCCGACCTGCCCTTCTACGTGGGGCTGATGGACCATCTCGCGACTCACGATGTCGTCTGCCCCGCGCCGATGCGCCGCGACGACGGCGAGATGCTGGGCGAGGTGAACGGCAAGTCCGCGGTCGTCGTGACCCGGCTGCCGGGGGCGCCGCGGCCGGTTCCCACGCGCGAGGATTGCGCCACCGTCGGCGCGCTCCTCGCCGCGATCCACGTGGCCGGGGTCGAGTACGACGCATCCCTCGAGAACTGGCGCGGGGCCGGGTGGCGCACCGACTTCGCGCAAAAGCTCGCGCCGCGGCTCTCC
>JANMYH010000356.1:0-2354 GCA_031381925.1 Burkholderiales bacterium
GATGAGCGCGAAGTGCAAATTGTCCAGGCGTACCTGCGCCACCGGCCGATTGCCGATGACGGCGAGCTGCGTTCGGTGGCTTTCGGGGTCGCGCGCATGGGCGGATCCGGGGCACAGGTGCGCGCGCTCGAAACCCTCGCCCGCCAACGCATCTCAGACCGCGAAGTGCTCGAGGAGCTCACGCGCCTGTTTGCGCGCTCGACCTCGCTCGGGGTGCAGCGCGCCATCGCCGAGATCTTCCTGCGCGCCGGCTACCGGGGCACGGGCGATCTCGCGGTCCAGCTTCGCAAGCATCGGGTGCGCTCGCCCGAGGGCGCGGATCTCATCGACACCCTGATCGCCCGCCTGGAGCCGTAAGGCGTGGACAGGTCAGATCGGCACGACGTCGATCGCCACCGATAGTCGGAACGGGTTTTCACGACCGGATTGTGCTGGAATCCGCTTCATCGGCGAGCAGCCGGTATCCGACGGCCGTTTCGGTCACGAGGTAGCGCGGGCGGGCCGGGTCCGCCTCGAGCTTGTCGCGCAGTTGCTTCATGTAGATGCGCAGGTAATGGGTATCGGCTGCGTGCGTCGGCCCCCACACTTCGGTGAGGAGCTGGCGATGGGTGACCACCATGCCGAGGTGCTTGGCGAGCGCTGCAAGCAGGCGGAACTCGATCGGCGTCAGGCGCACGTCGACGCCGTCCCGGGTGGCCTTGCGCCGCTCGAGGTCCAGGGTCGACGTGCCGAGGACGAGGATCGCGCCGCCGGAGCTCGGGCGCGCTGCATTGCGAAGCCCCGCGCGCACGCGCGCGAGCAGCTCCCCGATGCCGAAGGGCTTGGTCACGTAGTCGTCGGCGCCCGCGTCGAGCGCCTCGATCTTGGAGCGTTCGTGCGTCCGGGCCGAGAGCACGAGGATCGGCATTGGGGACCATTCGCGGATGCTGCGGATCACCCCGATGCCATCGCCGTCAGGAAGCCCGAGGTCGACGATGGCCATCTCGGGCTTGTGGGTGCGGGCGTCGATCGTGCCGCGCCGGCCCGTGGCCGACTCCGCGATGCGATAGCCCTCCGCGCCGAGGGAGGCGCGCAAGAATCGCCTGATCTCCGGCTCGTCCTCGACGAGGAGGATGGTTGCGAGTGTTTCGTTCATCTCAGGCCGCCACCGGTTCCGCCGGCATGGCCGGCGCCTCTTCGAGCGGCACGGTGAAACGGAAGACGGTGCCCCCAGCCGGCACGCTCTCGGCCCAGGCGCGGCCGCCGTGCAGCCGCACGATCGCGCGGCAGATCGAAAGCCCGAGGCCCATGCCGCTTCCGGGGCCTTCCCCCGCACCGCGGTGGAACTTGGAAAACACACGCTCCACGTCTTCCGGGGGAATGCCGCCGCCGTAGTCCTCGACCGAGACGACAAGCTCCCGGCCCGAGCGCCCGGCAAACACGCGCACCACGGTGCCTTCCGGGGTATGCCGGGACGCATTCTCGATGAGGTTGCCGAGCGCCTGCTCGATCAGCGCCGCGTCGACACGCACCAACGGAAGGTCGCTGGGCAGCTCCACCATCACGCGGTGCGTGGCGAGGCGGTGGCGCAAGCGATCGAGCACCGACCCGGCGATCTCGGAGAGGGACGCCCAGTCCCGCTCGATCTCGATCGCCCCGGTCTCCAGGCGCGTCATTTGCAGCACCTTGGCGACATGCTCCGACATTTCGCGTGACTGCTCGTAAACGCTGCGGGCAAGCGCCTGGCGCTCAACGGGCGCGAGCTGCTCCCCATGCGCGGCGAGGGACGATGAAGCGCCGGACATCACGGCGAGCGGCGTGCGCAGGTCGTGCGAGATCGACGCGAGGAGTGCGCTGCGGATGCGCTCGGTCTCGGCCTCGACGGCGAGCGTGGCCTGCTCGCGCGCCTGGCGGCGAACGCTCTGCGTGAGTCCCGAGATCACGAGCGCCACCGCGAGCATGATGGCGAAGGTCAGGAGGTACTGGGCATCGCCGACCGCGAAACTGCCCTGCGGCGGCACGAACAGGAAATCGAAGGCGCCCACGCTCAGCACCGCGGTGGCGATCGCAGCGCCCCGTGAGTGGCGCAGCGCGACATAGACCACCGCGAGCAGGTACACCATCGCGATGTTCACGAGATCGAACCGCGGCTGCATCGCCAGCCCCGCCAGCGTGCATGCGAACGTGGTCCCGATTGCCCAGGCGTAGCCGATGCCCTCGCGCTGCGTTTTCATGCACCACTCTAAACCAGGCGACGCATAAAGAGGGCGTAAGGAAACGGCCGACGGATGGCACAAGGCCCGTCGCAGGACCCATCCTGCGGTGCTCATGAAAACCGAACGCCCCCCCTCCCAGGCCGCGCTCACGCTCCTTGC
>JANMYH010000358.1:0-4885 GCA_031381925.1 Burkholderiales bacterium
TCCGCCAACGCGGATCCGGAGATCGGCAAGACGATCGCCGAAGCCATGGACAAGGTCGGCAAGGAAGGCGTCATCACCGTGGAAGACGGCAAGGGCCTGGAGAACGAGCTCGACCTCGTCGAAGGCATGCAGTTCGACCGCGGCTACATCTCGCCCTACTTCATCAACAACCCCGACAAGCAGGTCGCCCTCCTCGAGGATCCGTTCATCCTCCTGCACGACAAGAAGATCTCCAACATCCGGGATCTCCTCCCGGTGTTGGAACAAGTCGCCAAGGCGGGACGCCCGCTCCTCATCATCGCCGAAGACGTCGATGGCGAGGCGCTTGCCACCCTCGTGGTGAACAACCTGCGCGGCATCCTGAAGACCACCGCCGTCAAGGCGCCGGGCTTCGGCGATCGTCGCAAGGCGATGCTGGAAGACATCGCGATCCTCTCCAACGGGACCGTGATCGCCGAAGAGCTGGGCCTCAAGCTCGAGAACGTGCAGCTGAAGGACCTCGGCCGCGCCAAGAAAGTCGAAGTGGGCAAGGAAAACACCACGATCATCGACGGCGCCGGCAAGGAAGACGTCATCAAGGCCCGCGTCGAGACGATCCGCAAGCAGATCGAGGAAGCCACCAGCGACTACGACAAGGAAAAGCTCCAGGAGCGCGTTGCCAAGCTCGCCGGCGGTGTCGCGGTGATCAAGGTGGGTGCCGCGACCGAAGTCGAGATGAAGGAGAAGAAGGCTCGTGTCGAGGACGCGCTGCATGCGACCCGCGCTGCGGTCGAAGAAGGCATCGTTCCGGGCGGCGGCGTGGCGCTGCTGCGCGCGCGCGACGCGGTCTCGAAGGTCAAGACCGACAACGAGGACCAGGCCGCAGGCGTGAAGATCGTGGTGCGCGCCCTCGAGCAGCCGATGCGCGAGATCGCCCGCAACGCGGGTGACGAGCCCTCGGTGGTCATCAACAAGGTGCTCGAAGGCAAGGGCAACTTCGGCTACAACGCCCAGACGGGCGAGTACGGCGACATGGTGGCGATGGGCGTGCTGGATCCGACGAAAGTCACGCGCTACGCGCTGCAGAACGCCGCCTCCGTGGCCGCGCTCATCCTCACGACCGATGCGATGGTCGCCGAGCTGCCGAAGGACGAGAAGTCCGGCGGCGCCGGTGGCATGGGTGGTGGCGGCATGGGTGGCATGGGCGACATGGACATGTGACATCGCGGCAACTCGCGATGTCATCCCCGAATAGCCTGCCCCCGAGATTGTTTATCGGGGGTCGGGGATCCAAGCTGCAAAAAAACCCCGCTTCGGCGGGGTTTTTTCCTTTGGGCCGGCGCGTGCGCGACAATCGGCGCATGTCCCACGTCTTCGAACCCGCGGCCACTGGCCGCTCCAAGTGTCGCGGCTGCAGGCAGCCGCTCGCCAAGGGCGAGCTGCGCTTCGGCGAGAGCCTGCCGAACGCCTTCGGCGAGGGCGAGGTCACGCATTGGTTCCACCCGGCCTGCGCCGCATACAAGCGCCCCGACGTGTTGCTGGAGGGCCTGGCGGCGGCGGGTGAGGTCGCGGACCGCGAATCGCTCGAGCGCATCGCGCGGGCGGGCCTCGCGGCCCATCGCCTCCCGCGTATCGACGGTGCCGAGCGCGCGCCCACGGGCCAGGCCAAATGCCGCCAATGCCACGAGCCCATCGCGAAGGGCGGCTGGCGCTTGCGCCTGGTCTTTCACGAGGAGGGGACCTTCTCGCCCGGGGGCTTTATCCACCTCGCGTGCCGGCTAGCCTACTTCGAGACCGCCGACATCCTCGAGCAGGTGCTGCATTTCAGTCCCGCCCTACCGCAGGAGGAGCGCCAGGCCCTGCGCGCGGAGTTCGGCTAGCCGCCGTCGTAGCCCTTCGAACTCGGGCGGGCGTCTGCGTGTCGTAGGGGGCGTAAATCACTCAACCGAAAGGCAACCCCATGAAGAAGGCCGCAGCGAAGAAGGCGCGCCCCAAGGGCCCCGATGCCATTGCCCTGCTGAAGGACGACCACCGGAAAGTCTCGAAGATGTTCGCGAGCTACGACAAGCTGGGCGATGCGGCGCTCGCGACCAAGCTCAGGCTCGCCCGCACCCTCTGCAAGGAGCTCAAGGTCCACACCCGGATCGAGGAGGAGATCTTCTATCCGGCGGTCGAGAAGGCGCTGCCCAAGGAGAAGGACCTGCTCGACGAGGCCGAGGTCGAGCACGAAGGCGCGAAGAGGCTCATCGCCGAGCTCGACCGGATGAAGCCCGGGCAGGACCTGTTCGATGCCAAGGTCACGGTGCTCGCCGAGTACATCAAGCACCACGTGAAGGAGGAGCACGAGGACATGTTCCCCAAGGTGCGCAAGACCGACCTCGACCTTCGGGCGCTGGGAGCCCGGATGGCGGCGCGGAAGGCGACGCTCGCGAAGCGCAAGCGCTAGGCGAAAAAAAAGCCCCGCCGCAGCGGGGCTTCTCACATACCTCCTCAGTCGAACTTCGCGCCCGACTCCTTCACCACTTTCGCCCAGCGATCCCTCTCGCTGCGGATGAAGGTCCCGAACTGCGCCGGCGACTGCGGGCGCACTTCGGCGCCTGCCTTGTCGAGGCGGTCCTTCATCTCGGGCGTGGCGAGGACCGCGGTGATGGTCGCGTGCAGCTTGTTCACGACCTCGGGCGGGGTGCCCACGGGAGCGACGATGCCCTGGAACGAGCCGGTCTCGAATCCCGGGAAGCCCATCTCCGCGACGGTGGGGATGTCGGGTGCGGATGCGAAGCGTTGCGCGCTCGAGATCGCGACCGCCTTCAGCTTGCCGTCCTTCACGAACGGATAGGTCGCGAGCATCCCGTTGAACATGACCTGCGACTGGCCGCCGACCATGTCGGTGAGCGCCTGGGCGCCGCCCTTGTAGGGGATGTAGGTCCACTTGAGGCCGGCGCGCTGCGCAAATTCGATGCCGGCGAGGTGGTTGGCGCCGCCGATGCCCGACACTGCGAAGTTGAGCGAATCGGGTTTGGCCTTGCCGAGGGCGATAAGCTCCTTCACGTCCTTGGCGGCAACCGAGGGGTGCACGACCAGCAGGTGCGGCGAATACGCGACCATCACCACGGGCGCGAAATCCTTTACCGGATCGAACGGGAGCGCGGTCGAGACGCTCGGCGCGATCGCCAGCGAGCCGATGTCGCCCAGCAGCAGCGTGTAGCCGTCTGCGGGCGATTTGGCCACGAAGTCGGCGCCCACGTTGCCGGTCGCGCCGGGCTTGTTCTCGACGACCCACGGCTGGCCGAGGGCCGCGGTGATGCCAGGACCGAGCGCGCGCGCGAGGATGTCGGAGGTGCCGCCCGGCGGGTACGGCACGATGACCTTGATCGGCTTCGAGGGCCAGGATTGCGCGAGGGCAACGCCTGCGAAGGTGAGCGCGGCGAAGGCAGCCGCGATGCGTCGAACGGGTCTTCTCATGGTCTCTCCGGGTTCTCGGTTTCTGCTCGGTGATGATTCATACGGCGCCGTGGCTCTCGACGTACAACGCATACAGCGAGTGGCAGGCTGTCATGTAGAGGCGATTGTTCTTGGGGCCGCCGAAGGCGAGGTTCGCGCACCGCTCGGGCAGCCGGATGAATCCGATCGCCTTGCCCAGCGGATTGAACACCATCACGCCATCGAGGTCTTCGGAGCGGCCCCTGAGCGCGTACACCTTGCGCCCGCCCACGTCGGTGGGCTCGGCCTGCAACGCGCCGTTGCTTCCCCAGCCGCACCACAGGTTGCCGTCGCGGTCCACCTTGAAACCGTCCAGGGCGCCCTGGTCGGCCGCGTCGATGAGCTTGGTCTTGTTGGACACACTTGCGTCCGCGGCCACGTCGTAGCTCCAGATGCTGCGGTTCGGCGTGCCCTTCCACTCCACCACGTAGAGCTTCTTCTCGTCGGGCGAGAACGCGAGGCCGTTGGGGTTGACCAGGTCGGTGATCACGGCGCCGATCCTGCCGTCGGCACCGATGCGGTACACATTGGTCGTGGCCTGCTCGGGCTTCGCCCTCGAGCCTTCCCATTCGCCGTTGATGCCGAACAGCGGATCGGTGAACCAGACGCTGTCGTCGGACTTCACCACGATGTCGTTCGGTGCATTCAGCCGCTTGCCGTCGAAACTGTCGGCGAGCACCGTGAGCTTGCCGTCCCTTTCGGTGCGCACGACGCGGCGCGTGACGGAATGCTCGCAGGTGATGAGGCGGCCCTGGCGGTCGCGCGTATTGCCGTTGGCAAAATTCGCGTTGGCGCGAAAGACGGTGAAGCTGCCGTCCTTCTCGCTGAACTTCATGATGCGGTTGTTGGGAATGTCGCTCACGAGCACGTACCCGCCGTCGGGGAAATACACCGGTCCTTCGGCCCAACGCATGCCGCTCGCCAGTTGCTCCACGGTGCTGCTGTAGATGCGGTACTTGGCGAAGGAGGGATCCAGGATGAGGACCGACGGATCGGGATACCTCTGGTTGGGCGTGAAAGCGAAAGTCTGCGAAAGGGCGTTGCCGGCGATGGCCGCGAGGCCCGTTCCGGCGATCCTGAGGAATTGGCGGCGTGCGGCGAAGCGTGCTTCCTTCATGGAGTGTCTCCCGTGAGAGTTGGCGGTTCTCGGCTGCGACTAGCGGTGGGCAGCTCGCTCCTAGTCGCTCTGCTTGATGCCGCCCTGGTCGACCACCTGCTTCCAGCGGGCGAGCTCCTCGTTCAGGAACCGGTTGAATTCCGCCGGCGAGTTGCCGACGACCTCGAAGCCCAGCTCGTTGAAGCGCTTCACCGTGTCGGGGTGGCGGATCGCGGCGATGAGCGCGGGCTGGAGGCGCTCCTTCACCGGCTGCGGCAGCCCCTTGGGCGCGACGAACGCCTGCCACGAGAACACCTCGATGCCCGGCAC
>JANMYH010000427.1:0-2267 GCA_031381925.1 Burkholderiales bacterium
CTCCGTCCTCGAGCATCTTGAGCGGTGCGGCGGAGCGGATCTCGCGGCTCACCGCCGGCGTGGGGCCCACCACCAGCAGCTCGCCGGGCTCGGTGGGCCGATCGTAGGTGAAGTTGAGCCCGAAGAGCGGAAAGCCGTTCTTCTGGGTCGCGAGCCCGACCACGTTCAGCGCGGCGGCCAGCGTGCGCTCGTCCTTGTCGGCGAGCCACACGTGGGCCTCGTGGCCGTCGGGCCAGCGCGTCACCGGAAAGCCCGAATGCATGAAGAGCTCGAGCTTGGGCATCTCGACGAAATGCGGCATCGGCGGAAAGCTGATCGAGGAATTCTCGTAGAGCGTGAAGAACAATCCGTCGGGCTGCAGGAGGTCGCAGACCTGGCCGCCGGAGTTCAGGTGCGCGGCGAAGGAGATGGTGTTGCTTCCCGGCTGGAACACGTAGGTCGGGATGTTGAGCTCGTAGTTCTCGATGAAGGTCCCGGCGGGGCTATCGAGCCGCACGGCGCGCACGCCGCGGCCGTTGACCGAGACGTTGAACGACGAGTCATTCTTGAGCCCCACGCCGTACGAGAAATTCATCAGCAGCTTGGCGTGCTGGTTGGGGCGGATATGGAAATCGGGCGGCAGGCGGAACGTGATGCTGCGCTCGCCGGGATTGATCCCCACCCAGCTCTGCGTCGGGAAGTTGAGCGTCTTGAGGCTGTACAGGGTGTCGGTCGCGATCGTCTCGCGGCCGCTGTACTGGCTCACTTCGGGGAGCGCGAAGTCGAAGGCGTTGAGCTCGTCGGTTCCGGGAAAGCGGAAGCTGATGTTGGAGAACGTGATGGCCGCGAGCTTGGTCGCGGCGTCGTCCTCGCCCGAGAGCAGCAACAGCGCGCGCGAGGAGTCGGTGCCGCCGTCGGCGGCGACCATCGGCAGGAGCTTGAGGTAGCCGCCCTTGATCGGCGCGGCCAGGTTCGCGCCTGCGGCCCCCGGAACCCCGCGCACGAACGAGCGCTTGCCGACGACGACGTTGTCCACGCCGGGCCTCAGGGATCGCGACACCGTGAAGCCCACGCGCCGGTAATCGAACCGCCGCGCCACGCCCGAGGCGACGATGCCCGCGAGCGCGGCGCTCGACGCCGACGTGTCGGGGATCACGATGTGGACCTCGCCCGCCGGCATGAGCCGCGGATCGAAGATGTGCGTCGAAAGCGCGGAGAGCTCGCGCGGCAGGGGCTTGAGCGAGTATTCCATCTCCACGTAGGAGTCGCGCAGGCTGATGTTGGTCCACAGGTCCGGGCTGCAGGGGCTCTCGCACTGGTTCTTCGAGGCGTGCTGCGCCACGGCGAAGACGATCGGGTTGTAACCCGGCGTGAGCAGCCGGGCGGGAATCTCCACGCCCAGCTTCACTTCGGGGGCCTGGGGATTGAGGCGCGCCTGCGCGATCGGCTCGCCGCGCACCTTGACCACGAGCGTCGAAGAGTCGGGGATCAGGTTCGCGGACACCGTGTAGCGCAGGTGGACCACGGCGCGCTTGAGCTCCCAGCGCTCCGGCAACGGGAACTGGATCTCGCGCTGGTCGGCGATGCAGCGCAGCTCGAGCTTCTTGAGCCCCGTGAGCTGCTCGAACGGCAGCTTCATCGTGTCGGCCTGCGAGGCGAGCGCCATCGCCGCCGCCGCGAAGGCCGCGAGGCCCTTGCGCGCGCGCCCCCAGCCAACCTTCGCTTGGTGGCCCGCAGCCTTCGCCACGATCGCTGCGCAAATCCAGGACCCGCGCAGTCCCGTGCGCCCGAGCTGCCAGAAGAGGTCGAGGAGGGGAACTCCCCGCGAGCGCATCTCCCACACCGCGAGCCACCGCCGGCTGTCGCCGTACACGAAGCGCACGATGTCGTTGTAGGCCTCGCGCTGCCGGATGAACACCAGGGCGAGCAGCACGCGCCCGTCCCGGGCGCGCGTCCTGACCACCTCCCCCTCGAAGTAGGCGATCAACCCGTCGGCCCCGGCGGCTTCCATCAGCACGCGCTCGCGATCCCGCACCTCGAAATCCAGCTTGGCGAGGATGCTCACGCCGGTCATCGAGACGTCGACCAGGTCGACCGCGAGGCGCTGGCGCATGCGCGGGAATTGCACCATCGCGCTGCTCCCGGCGACGCTCAGGCGATGGTGCTTGCGGATCTGGCGCTTCTCCCACAGCGCGCCGATCGAGGCCGTGGCGAGGTAGATGTTGTAGATGCTCCAGATCATCGTCACCGCGATCACGTCGCGGAACTCGGGCTGGGCCCAGAAGCGC
>JANMYH010000452.1:0-2636 GCA_031381925.1 Burkholderiales bacterium
GGCTACCTCGCGGGCTCCGACGTGATGATCGGCCTGGACTGCGCCGCGAGCGAGTTCTACAAGGACGGCAAGTACCGCTTCGAGGCGGAGAAGCTTTCCTACACGTCGCAGCAGTTCACCGACCTGCTGTCCACGTGGGCCGACAAGTACCCGATCATCTCGATCGAGGACGGCATGGCCGAGCAGGACTGGGACGGCTGGGAGGTGCTCACCGAGCGCCTCGGCAAGAACGTGCAGCTCGTGGGCGACGACGTGTTCGTCACCAACACGCGCATCCTCGCCGAGGGCATCCAGCGCGGCGTGGCCAATTCCATCCTCATCAAGATCAACCAGATCGGCACGCTCTCGGAGACCTTCGAGGCGATCGAGATGGCGCGCAGGGCGGGCTACACCGCCGTGATCTCGCACCGCTCGGGCGAGACCGAGGACACGACCATCGCCGACATCGCGGTCGGCTCGAACGCGATGCAGATCAAGACGGGGTCGCTGTCGCGCTCGGACCGCACCGCGAAGTACAACCAGCTGCTGCGCATCGAGGAGGAGCTGGGCGAGGCCACTTCATACGCAGGCCGGGATGCCTTCTACCAGCTGAGATGAAGCCTCTCTCCTACGTCCTCGCCGGCCTGCTCCTCGCGCTCCAGTATCCGCTCTGGATCGGCAAGGGAAGCTGGATGCGGGTGTGGGACCTCGACCGCCAGGTGGTGGCGCAGCGCGAGGGCAACGCGCGCCTCAAGGCACGCAACGACGCGATGGACGCCGAGGTGCGCGACCTGAAGCAGGGGCTGGAGGCGCTCGAGGAGCGCGCGCGCCACGAGCTCGGCATGATCCGCAAGGACGAAGTCTTCTACCAGATCGTGGCAGGGAAGTAGCGCTAGTCGACCTTCGCGCCGGAATCCTTCACCACTTTCTGCCATTTCGTGGTCTCGGCGCGCACGAACTCCGCGAGCTCCGCGGGCGTGCCGCCGCCCGCCTCAGCGCCCTGCTCGGTGAAGAACCTGCGCGTCTCGGGAGACTCGAGGATCGCGCGAATCTCGCGATTGAGACGATCGACGACATCTCGCGGCGTGCCGGCCGGCGCGAAAATCGCGTTCCAAGACGTGGAGTCGTAGCCCGCGAGGCCGGCTTCCGCGATCGTCGGCAGGTCCGGGAGGTTGGGCGTGCGCTGCGTGCCGGTCGTCGCGAGCGCTTTCAGCTTCCCGGCCTTGATGTGCTGCATCGCCGCCGACAGGTTGTCGAAGGCCATGCTGACCTGGCCGGAGATGAGGTCGATCAGCATCGGGCCGCTGCCCTTGTACGGGATGTGGGTCATCTGCACCCCCGCCATCGTCTTGAAGAGCTCGCCCGACAGGTGGATCGAGGTGCCGCTGCCGCTGGAAGCGAACGTGAGCTCGTCGGGTTTCGACTTGGCGAGGCGGATCACGTCCGCGACCGAGTTCACCGGCAGGTTCGGATTGACGACCAGCACGTTGGGCGTCTTCGACAGCAGGATCACGGGCGCAAAGTCCTTCACGTGGTCGTACGGCATCTTCGAGTACAGGCCCGGGTTGATTGCGTGGGTGCCCACGGTGCCGACGATGAGCGTGTAGCCATCGGGCGCCGACTTGGCGACAACCTCGGTGCCGATGTTGCCGCCGGCGCCGGGCCGGTTCTCGATGATCACCGGCTGGCCGATCCGCTCCGAAAGCTTGCCCGCTACCGCGCGCGCCGAGAGGTCCGTGGAGCCCGCCGGGGGAAACGGCACGATGAGCTTGATCGGCCTGGTCGGATACGACTGCGCGCCGGCGAGGGTGGCCGCGGCGGCGGCGATCACGGCCGCGGCCAATCGGGCGATGGGTCCTGCCATGGATCTCTCCTCGGGTGTCTGGTGCCGTGGAGCCAGTCTACTTGAAGGCCTGTCAGCTGCCCCGCCGCGCGAGCCAGATGCCGGCGAGCACGATGGCCCCGCCCATGACCTGGGCGGCGGCTACGGTCTCGCCGAAGATCGCCCACGCGGCGAGCGTGGCCACGACGGGCTGGATCAGCAGGCTCACGGAAGACAGCGACGCGGGGAGGTGTGCGAAGGCGTAGGCGATGAGGCCCTGGCCGAGGATCTGCGTGACCAGGGCGAGGGCGAGCAGCACCAGCCAGCCGCCCGCGCCCGCGGGCAGCATCGGCTGCGGCGAGACGAGGGCCACCGGAAGGAGGGCGAGCGCGGTGATCGTCGTGCTCCACGCCATCAACCGCCCGGTCGATGCATGCGCATCGCGGGCGAACTTGATCGCGAGCATGTAGCCCGCATAGAAGACCGCCGTGAGCGCGGCGGTCGCGTCTCCGAGGAGGCGCGTGCCGCCGGCGTGGAAGTTGGGTCCCACCAGCACGAACATGCCCGCGATCGCGACCGCCATCGCGACGAGGAAGGTGCCGCTGACCTTTTGCCTCCAGATGAGCCAGCCCGCGAGCGTCACGAAGATCGGCGCGAGGTTCGCCAGCAGCGTCGAATTGGCGACCGAGGTCCACACGATCGACCAATGCCAGAAGCCGAGGTCGAGGGCGAAGAAGAGGCCGGCGAGGACGAGGGCCGGCCAATGGCGACCCTCTGCCCGGCCCTCTCCCAGGGCAGAGCGGGAGCGCCACACCCACGCCCACAGCAGCGGGGC
>JANMYH010000453.1:0-6249 GCA_031381925.1 Burkholderiales bacterium
TGGCGCAGCGCGTGGGAGGTGAGCGAGGAGGTCAAGCGCGGCCGCCTCGTGACCGTTCTCGACGAGAACGCCTTCCCCGGCAACAACATCTACGCGGTCTATCCCGAGCGCCGCCTGCTGCCCGCCAAGGTCAAGTTCTTCATCGAGTTTCTGCGCAAGACCTTCGGGGATCCGCCGTATTGGGAATAAGGGACCCCCTCCCCAACCCTCCCCACGCCACGTTCCACTCCCTGGGCGTCCGAGGGGGGAGGGAGCGAACGTGGGACAGGGTTTCGCGAACTAGCGAAATTGTTTGACGATGTGGTGCTGGCGGCGGCTCACGGGCAGCTTCTCGCCGGTGGCCTTGATGACCACTGCCCATCCGGACTCGGCTTCCTCGACGTTGCGCTCGAACCCCGAGATCGCGGCGCGCGCCACCAGGCAATTGCGGTGGATGCGCACGAAGGCCGATTCGAATTCCTCCTCGAGGTGGGTGAGCGACTCCTCCACCAGGTGCTCGCGCTCGGCGGTGCGCACCGTCACGTACTTGAGCTCGGCACGCAGGTAAAGGATGTCGGCGATCGGGACCAGGTGGATCTTTCCGCGCTCGTGGACCGAGAGGTGGCGGCGCGGCTGGTTCGCAGCGGCGGCGAGCGCCTGGCGCGAAACCGGCGCCCCGCCCCCGGACTTGTTCAGCGCCGCGAGCAGGCGCTCCAGCCGGATCGGCTTCAGCAGGTAGTCGATCGCGTTCACCTCGAAGGCCTTGAGGGCGTAGGCATCGAACGCGGTGGTGAAGATGATGGCGGGAGGGTGGTCCATGCCGGCGATATGGCGCGCGGCCTCCATGCCGTCCATCTCGGGCATCCGGATGTCGAGCAGCACGATGTCGACCTTTTCCCGGTTCAGGACCGCGAGCACCTCGCGGCCCGTGCGCGCCTCGTCGACGATGGCGAGCGGGAAGCTCTCGCGGCACTCATCCAGCAGGTCGCGCAACCGCGCGCGCGCCGGCGCCTCGTCGTCGGCGATGAGGACGCGCGGGACCTCGACGCGGGCGAGGCTCACGCGGCGCCGGTCAGGTAGGGCATGCGGATGGTCACCCGGTAGATCGCGTCCCGGAGCTCGGACTTCATGCTCGCCTCGGCGTCGAAGTGCAGCTGCAGGCGCTCGCGGATGTTGGCGAGCGCCATCTTGTTGCCCACGGTCTGGCGGCTTTCCGCGGGTACCGGGTTGGTGAGGGTCATCACGAGCTGGCCGCCAGACAACCCCACCTCGATCGCGATCTCGCCGCCGGTGGGCGAGGGCTCGATGCCATGGTAGACGGCGTTTTCCACCAGCGGCTGCAGGACTAGCGGGGGAACCAGCGCGTCGGCCGGCATGCCCTCGATGCGCCAGGCGACGCGCAACCGCTCCCCGAGCCGCAGGCTTTCGATCGCGAGGTACTGGCGGACGAGCTCGACCTCGCTCGCGATGGGGGCGAGCGTGCGGTTGTCGGCCATGAGCACGCGAAACAGGTCGGCCATGTCCTCGAGCGCCCGCTCGGCCCGGCGCGGCTCCGAGCGGATGAGGGAGAGCACGGCATTGATGCTGTTATAGAGGAAGTGCGGGCGGATCCGCGCCTGGAGCGCCTGGATGCGCGCCTCCGCGATCGCCGGCGAAAGCGCGCGGGCGCGCAGGTCGAAATAGGCGAGCACGCAGCCGGTGACGAAGAGGACGAGGAGGGCCACGTGCGCGAACGGCATCGCGCGCCGGCCCGGGACCAGGTCGGCCCCCACCAGCGACACGATCCACGCCAGGAACACCTCGAAGGCGGCGATCGTCGCGAGCGAGGCGCCGTAGCCCATGGCGTGCAGCATCCGGCGCGCGCCACACAGCGCGAGGAGGCTGGCGATGAGCACCGGCTCGCAGTACGCAGCCAGCAGCTGGAATTCGAGCGCGGCGGCCGGAAGGGAGGAGGCGCGCAGCAACGCCGCGGCGGCCACGAAGAGGTTCGCGATCAGCAACGAGCGCAGCATCACGCCGAGGTTGCAGAAGTTGGGCAACCGGATGCCCGCACCCGTCTGATTTATACTCGCCACGTCTTCAATTTGGCCATCGCCGCCGCTTCCATGCAACAAGACGACAAGCCCGGCGGCGCGAAATCCACCGGCAAGGCATGGTCCGGCCGGTTCGCCGAGCCCCTCGACGCCCTCACGCAGCGCTTCAACGCCTCGGTCGGCTTCGACCAGCGGCTGGCGGAATTCGACATCCAGGGCTCGCTCGCCCACGCGCGCATGCTCGCGCGTTGCAAGCTGATCTCGGCAAGGGATCTCCAGGACATCGAGCGCGGCATGGCCCTGATCATGGACGAAGTCCGCTCCGGGCGCTTTCCGTGGTCGATCGAGCGCGAGGACGTCCACTTCAACATCGAGTACCGGCTGACCGAGCTGGTGGGCGAGGCGGGCAAGCGGCTGCACACCGCACGCTCGCGCAACGACCAGGTCGCGACCGACATGCGCCTGTGGGTCCGGTCGGAGATCGACGCGCTCGCAGGCCTGCTCAAGCGGGTTCGCGAGGCGCTGCTCGACCTGGCCGCGAAGCATGTCGACACCCTGATGCCGGGCTTCACCCACCTGCAGGTCGCCCAGCCGGTCACCTTCGGCCACCACCTGATGGCCTATTTCGAGATGTTCAGCCGCGACGCCGGGCGCTTCGCCGATTGCCGCCGCCGGGTGAACCGCCTGCCCCTCGGCGCCTCGGCTCTCGCCGGCACCAGCTACCCGATCGACCGCGAATCGGTCGCTCGCGAGCTGGGCTTCGACGGCGTCTGCGAGAACTCCCTGGACGCGGTTTCGGATCGCGACTTCGCCATCGAATTCCTCGCCGCGGCGGCGCTGACGATGACCCATGTGTCGCGCCTGAGCGAGGAGCTGGTGATCTGGATGAGCCCGCGCTTCGGCTTCGTGGACATCGCCGACCGTTTCTGCACCGGCTCCTCGATCATGCCGCAGAAGAAGAACCCGGACGTGCCGGAGCTCATGCGCGGCAAGACCGGACGGGTCTACGGGGCGCTGGTCGCGATGCTGACGGTCATGAAGGCGCAACCCCTGGCCTACAACAAGGACAACCAGGAGGACAAGGAGCCCCTCTTCGACACCGCCGACACGCTGCGCGACGTGCTGGCGATCCTGGCTGAGCTGCTCCGCGGCGTGACTCCCAGGCCGGAGCGCATGCGGGCGGCACTCGGCGAGGGATTCGCCACTGCCACCGACCTCGCCGACTATCTGGTTCGCAAGGGCCTCGCGTTCCGGGATGCCCACGACGCGGTCGCGCGCGCAGTCCGGGCGGCGGAGGAAGCCGGCGTCGACCTCGCCGGACTCACGATCGCCCAGCTGAAGGTGTTCTCGCCGTTGGTGGGCGACGACGTGCACGCTTTCCTGACGCCCGAAGGCTCGGTCGCCTCCCGCCGCCATATCGGCGGCACCGCGCCGGAAGCGGTGCGCGCGGCGATCGGGCGGGCCCGCAAGCGGCTGGAGTCGGACCCCGATTCAGGCGCGTAGGGGAAAGCGGGGCCTGTCCCCGGTTTCCGTTACGCCACTTCCTCCACCTTCGCCCGGTAGACGCGGCAGAGCTTGCGGGTCTCCGGGCCGGAGAGCCGGTCGCCCATCTGGCCGCAGCGATAGATGCGCTGCGACAGCTTCTGGCACCAGCTGCAGGACGAGCAAACCCCGAAGACCGCCGCCTCGTTGTCGACCTGGAGGGTGACCAGCGCTTCCCGCAGCGCCGAGGTGGCGTTGCGGATCCGGTTGGGGCTGATGTTGCGGGTGGCGTTCTGCCAGGCGAGCGCGGGCTGCGACTCGGCGAGGAGCTGCTCGCCGGCCGACGACAGCCGCAGGCGCACCACGCGACGGTCGATGTCGTCCTCGAAACGCTCGATCAGGCCGCGGCGGTCGAGGAGGAGGAGCGTCTGGGAGACGGTTCCCTTGGTCAGTCCGAGGTAATCGGCCAGCGCCTGGGGCGTGTTGGAGTAGCGATTCGCCTTGCTGAGGTAGATCAGCGCGTGCAGGTGGACGGGCTGCAGCGATTCCTCCGATCCGGCCTTGCGCATCTCCGTGCGCATGAGGTTTCCAAGGCGCTCGACCAGCTCCAGGAGCACGAGAGGGTTCTTGTCCATTGGCCCGCCTCCACCGCGGATAGAGTCCGCATGCTCGAATTAGTATCGGGTCGCTACGACTTTGTCAAGGATTTCAATCCTCGAAAAATCGTATCGACTCGCTACGAAACGCTCCTGGAGAGCTTTTGGAGGTGTTTTGCCGCGCGTTTTGCGAATTGCATCACTCGAAATCGATGCGCTCGCCCGCCTGCGACTCGAGGATTCGCGCGAGCGACGCGAACAGCTCGCCGCCCGAGCGAGTGTCGCGCCAGGCGCCCTCGCGAAAGGTGAAGTGGAAGCCTCCGGAGCGCGCTGCCACCCAGATTTCGCGGTTCGGCGTCTGGCGATTGACGATGATGCGGCTGTCGTCCGCGCAAGTGATGGTGAGGATGCCGCTTTCCAGGTCGACGTCGATCGTGTCGGCCGCTTCGACGGCGCTCTCGATGCGCGCGAGCACCGCGTCGACCGCCCGGTGGAAATCCGTCTCGTTCATAATGCCGGGCATGATACGCGCCCTGATGGCGGTGGCCACCGCCTTCGCATTCGCCCTCGCGGGATGCGGGCAAAAGGGGCCGCTCCGGATTCCCGAGCCCGCGGCCGCGAAGCCCGAGCCCCCCAAGCCCGCGCCGGCGACGCCATGAGCGGGCTCGAGCGCGTCGACGGCGAGCTCGCGCTCGACGGCGTGGGGCTCGCGGGCATCGCCGAGCGCTTCGGAACTCCCTGCTACGTGTATTCGCGCGCCATGATCGAGGCGGCCTTCCGCGAATTCGACGCCGCCCTCGCGGGCGTCGACCACCTCGTGTGCTACGCGGTAAAAGCGAACTCCAACCTGGCCGTTCTCGACGCGCTCGCGCGCCTGGGAGCGGGTTTCGACATCGTCTCGGGCGGCGAGCTTGCGCGAGTGCTCGCCGCCGGCGGCTCCCCCGGCCGGGTGATCTTCTCCGGCGTGGGGAAGGCGGAGAGCGAGATGCGCGCCGCCCTCGCCGCGGGAATCAAATGCTTCAACGTCGAGAGCGAGCCCGAGCTCGATCGCCTTGACGCCGTGGCCCGCTCGCTCGGGAAGCGCGCTCCGGTGTCGCTGCGCATCAACCCCGACGTCGATGCGCGCACCCATCCCTATATATCCACCGGGCTCGCGGGCAACAAGTTCGGCATCCCGCACGGTCGTGCGCTCGAGGCGTTCCGCCATGCCGCAAGTCTGGCGAGCCTCGACGTGGTTGGCATCGACTGCCACATCGGTTCCCAGATCCTCGAGACCGCCCCGCTCGACGAAGCGCTCGAGCGCGTCCTGGAGTTGACCGACGCGCTCGGCTCCGAGGGCATCGCGCTCGAGCACGTGGACCTGGGAGGCGGATTCGGCATCCGCTACAAGGACGAGGCCGCCCCGGACATCGCGGCGTACTGCCAGCGCCTCGCCCGGCGGTTCTCCGGTCGCTCGCTGCAGGTGCTGCTCGAGCCGGGGCGGGCGATCGTCGGCAACGCGGGCGTGCTCCTCACCCGCGTGGAGTACCTGAAGCTCGACAAGGCGAAGCGCTTCGCCGTCGTGGATGCGTCGATGAGCGAGCTGATACGGCCCGCTCTCTACGGGGCGTGGCACGACATCGTCGCGGTGGGCGCCGCGCGGGGGCGCAGCGCCGCGACCTACGACGTGGTGGGCCCGGTATGCGAGTCCTCGGACGTGCTCGGCATCGATCGCACGCTCTCGATCGCGGCCGGAGACCTTCTCGCCATCCTGTCCGCCGGCGCCTACGGCATGGCGATGGCCTCGAACTACAACTCGCGCCCGCGCCCGTGCGAGATCCTCGTCGACGGCGGGCAGGCGACCGAAGTTCGCGCCCGCGAGAGCGTCGAATCGCTGTTCGCGCTCGAGCGCGGCCTCGGAAAAGCCTGAGAACGCGCTCATGCGCGATAAAAACTTCCCAAGTGGCGTCATTGGTGTCGTCTCGATACCAATCTACAGCGAGTCGAACCAAATAGTCACGCTTGACATGAGCGCTTCTCGCGGCTTTGCGCATAGAATCGCTTCACCAATCTCGTTCGATGCGATATCGAAGCTTGGTAGTGCGATAAGAGGCCTCCGGGCTTCGCGCACGACACACTCGGTCCAACATTGAAAGGAGTCGAACATGGCTGCGAAGAAA
>JANMYH010000043.1:0-5842 GCA_031381925.1 Burkholderiales bacterium
GCGCGCAACTGGGCGGCGATCTTGAGGGCGTCGGCGCGGTCGGCTTCCTTGACCAGGTCCAAATTGGTCTGCGTGTAGTACGACGCATCGCCCCGGAACGCGAGCACTATCCTCGGCGTGACGCCGCTTTCGATGAGCTGCTTGCGAGTGAGGTCGATCACGGTGAGCTTGGTCATGAGCGCCTGCGGGTTGGCGTCGGTGATGTCGAACGCGATCTTCATCTCCTTGGGCGATCCGGCGTGCATCGAGTCCTGGGACATCGCGGCGCATCCGGACAGCGCCACGGCGGTGAGCGTGGATAGCAGAGCGTGTTTCATGCGTTGTCCCCCTTTTTGTGAGAGTTGCCGTTCAAGCGTACACCCGGCACGGAACAGGCGGAGAACCCTACCAACGGCACTTGCCCTCGCCGAACTCGTTGGCGATCAGCGGCACGATCGCGGCGAGGCCGAGGTTCTGGTACGCGGTGCGGCAATCGGGCTTGCGCGCGTTCTCGATGGCGGTCTCCATCTTCGTCTTGCGTTCGGGCAGCGCGGGCATCGGGAAGGCGAGCAGTCCGCGCCGGCCGATTCCCTCGCGCGCGATCTCCCCGGCGCGGCTGCGGACGGCATCGAGGTCGATGGCCGGCGCCGTGGGATCGTAGGGCTTGGTCTGCGTCGAGGGAGCGGGTGCCCTGAAGGGGGACGCCGGCAACGCGGGTTCCACCTTCGCGGGCGCCGGGGTCTCGACCCGTGCGGGCGGGTCGGCGATTTCGGGACGAATCGCGGGCGGCAATCGGGGCTCGACGCGATCGATTGTCGGCGGCGGCGATACCGGGATTTCCTGCGCCGGCGCGGTCTCGACGGGCTTCGGCGTGGGCTCGATGCGGGGCGGCGCGACGGTCTCGATGCGCGGAGCCGGAAGGGCGGGCACCTCCACCGGGGGGCGTTCGACGGGCGGGGTCGGGGTGACTGCGGGAATGGCAGGCGTCTCGATCGGCGCGCGTTCGACGGGCGGCGGCACCGCCTCCACCGCAGGCGCCGGGACTTCGGGCGGCGGCGGTGCGGGAGGCGCTTCGCTCGGCTTCGGCAGTTGCAGCGGCGGGGCCAGATCGAGCTTGCGCTCGGGCGTGACGACCCGGTCGAGCAGCGGCGGGAATGCGAACGGCTCGGTCCGCGCCTCGGGAACCGCGGTTCGTTCGATCTCCTTGGCGACGCTGGGCTGGATGGGCCTGGGCGGGGCAGGGCGCGGGACCGGGTCCGGGATCGGCACCGGGGCGAGCCTCGCCACCGTCTCGGGTTCCTTGGGCGGGCCTTGAAGCGCGACCTGGAAGGCTCCCCACATGGCGCGGCCATCGCGGCTTCCCCCGGTGGGCGCGCCGAAGACGAGGATGAACATGATGTGCAGCAGCATCGAGAGAATGACGAACTGCGCAAGCGGCGTTTTCTCGATGACTCGCGGGGGCGTGACCCAGCGCGGCGGCAGCGGCTCTTCGCGCCGGCGCGGTGTCTGGTAGCTGGAGATGTGTTGCCCCATGTGACATATTAATTCCCCATGGATGATCTGGTCTTCAAATCTGCAACGGCGCTTGCGCGCCTGCTGCGCGCCCGCAAGGTGTCGCGCGTGGAGGTCATGAAGGCCTTCATCGCGCAGGTCGAGCGGGTGAACCCGAAGGTCAACGCGATCGTGACTTTCCTGCCCGAGGCCGCGTTGAGGCAAGCGCGGCTTTGGGATCGGAAACGTGACTCGCGCACCGGGCAGCGCGGGGGCCCGCTCGCGGGGCTGCCGATCGCGTACAAGGACATGCTCGTGACACGGGGCATCCGGACGACATTCGGCTCGCCCATCTATGCGGACAACGTGCCCGACCATGACCACGCGGTGGTCGAGCGGCTGAAGGCCGCCGGCGCGATCACGCTCGGCAAGACCAACACCCCGGAGTTCGCCGCCGGCAGCCAGACCTTCAACCCGGTCTTCGGCCGGACGCTCAATCCCTACGACCTCGACAAGACCTGCGGCGGCTCCTCGGGCGGCGCGGCGGTGTCGGTGGCGTGCGGGATGCTGCCCTTCGCCGACGGCTCCGATCTCGGCGGAAGCCTGCGCAACCCGGGGAATTTCTGCAACGTCGTGGGGTTTCGCCCCACGCCCGGCCGGGTGCCGTACTTTCCGGCGATCGACGTGTGGGGGACGCTGTCGGTGCTCGGCCCGATCGCGCGCTGGGTGCAGGATGCGGCGTTCCTGCTGAGTGCGATGGCCGGCCCGGATATCCGCTCCCCCATCAGCATTGCCGAGCCGGGCGCGAAGTTCGCAAGGCCGCTGGGCAGGGACTTCAGGAAGGTGCGCGTGGCGTGGTGGGGATCATCGGGTTCGCGCCTGCGCGGCAAGGACAATATCCCCGTCGATCCGCGTGTGACTGCCGCGCTCGAAAGGCAGCGCGGGGTGTTCGAATCGCTCGGCTGCATCGTGGAGGAGGCCGCGCCCGACCTGAGCGGCGCCGATGAGGTGTTCCACGTGCTGCGTGCCAACAGCTTCGCCATGCGGTATGGCGAGCTCCTGAAGACGCACCGCGGCAGGATCAAGGAGACCGTGGTCTGGAACATCGAGGAGGGGCTGAAGCTCGACGGGCCGCGAGTCGGCCGCGCGATCGCGCTTCGCTCCGACATCTACCGGCGCATGCGCGAATTCATGGAGCGCTACGAGTTCCTCTGCATGCCGGTGAACCAGGTGCCGCCATTCCCGGGCTCGCAGCCGTACGTCGACACGATCGCCGGCGTGAAGCTGGCCAACTATGTCGACTGGATGAAGACCTGCTACTACATCACGGTGACCAGCCATCCCGCGATCTCGGTGCCAGCGGGGTTCACCGGCGATCAGCCGCCGCTGCCGGTGGGCCTGCAGGTCGTCGGGCGGTATCGGGATGACTTCGGCGTCCTGCAGATGGCGCACGCCTTCGAGCAGGAAACGCAGGTGGCGAGGCGGCGTCCGCCGGTTACTTGAGCGGTGTAGCTTTCTGCGAGGACACGAAAATCACCGCGTCGGTGATCGCGACCACGTTGTGCTCCTCGCCTGGAGAGGTGAAGAGGTAATCCCCCTCGTTCATCGTCACCGCCCCGAGCATTACGGTGCCCGAGATCACCACGACCTCCTCGGTTCCATGATGGGCGTGGGTTGGGACGTGCGCTCCCTTCTTCAACCGCACGAAGGACGAACGGCCGCCGGTGTCGTTGTAACGAAAGAGGGCGCGATCGACGCCGGCGTGCTCGGTCGGCTTCCATTCGCGCCCTTCCGAGCGATTCAGCATGGTCTGTCCCCTTGTTGGAGGGGATAGCTTAACTAAAAGCGCGGTCTAGCGGTCGCGCCCTTTACCGCGTTCTTCCTTGTCCTTGTCGCGACCCTGGCCGCGGTCATCCTTGTCTTCCTTGTCCTTGTCACGGCCTTTCGCCTTGCCCTGGGGCGCGCGTTCCTGCTGGTATTGCGGCTGCTGCGGCTGCGCAGCCGGCTGCTGGCGCACGGTCTGCGCCCGTTGGGCGGGAGCCTGCGGCGCCGGCTGCTGCCGCTCCTTGTCCCAACCCTTGGCCTGGCCGGGGGGACGGCTTTCGCCTTCCCAGCCCTTGGCCTTGCCCGGAGGGGGGCCGCGAACCTCCCCTTGCTGCTGACGCGCAACCGGCGGCTGCTGGTATTGCGGCGGCTGCTGGCGCGCAACCGGCGGCTGCTGCTGTTGCGGCTGCTGCTGGGGTGTAGCGCGACGCGGCGCATCGCGCTGCGGTTGCACGGCCGGAGCCTGCGCGCGGTACTGCTGGAAGCGCTGCTGGACGACGGCTTCGCGCGGCTGGTATCGGTAATTCTGGGTCTGGATCGCGATCTGCTGGGCGGGCTGCGGATAGCGGCTGCCGGTGTATTGCCGTTGGTAGGCGGGCAGTGGCGCCGGGGCGGGCGCGGAGCTGCGGTTCCAACGGTCCCAGCCGCTGCGACGCTCCTGCCATGACGAGCCCCAATGGTCACCCCAGCGCGGCGGCGAATCGGCGCGCCACCCGCGGAAGTACACCGGCGCGCTGCGGTAGTAGCGCACGGGCACCCGCAGGAGGTAGACCGGGACATCGAATCGGTCGATGCCTTCCCACGGCCCGTTGTACCAGGGGCTCGCGAACCAGTTGTCGCCTTCGTAGACCCAGTACAAGCCGTCGTAGAAGAAGTAGTTCGAGTTCAGGCGCGGCGCGTAATAGACGGGATAGTTCGGCACCCTTTGCAGCACGGGATACGTCGGCAGGTTGATGCCGATGCTGACGCTGACCTGCGCGAGGGCCGGGCTGGCGGCGGCGCACAGGAGCACGAGGGCGGTAAGGGGAGCGGCGATCAGGGCGTGGCGCATGGCTGTCTTCCTCGGGACGACGAAGGGGAGGTTGGGTCGTCCCACATAGACTGGTATAAACGCGCCGCGTTCCTGGGGGGTTGACCCGGCGGAAATGAAAAAGCCCCGCGAACGGGGCTCTCCTGCCGGGGAACCAGCCGTATCAGCGGCCGTTCTTGTCCATCGCAAGCGTCTTCGCGATGTCCGGGTTTGCGCTACGCCTGGCCCCGCCCATCGCGGCGCTCTTGCGGCCGGCGGGCATCGCGACGGTGTCGATCACGTGGATCACGCCGTTCGATTGCGCCACGTCGGCGGTGGTGACGTGCGACATGCCGCCCTTCGCGTCGGTCAGCATGATCGTGCCGCCGCTCGATGTGACGGTGATTTTCTCGCCTTCGACGGTGGTGAGCCATGCCTTGCCGTTGCCTTCGGTGATGCGCTGCTCGAGCGCGCGCGAATCGAGGCGGCCCGGCACCACGTGATACGTGAGGATGTCGGTGAGCATCGGCTTGTTCTCGGGCTTGAGCAGCGTATCGACGGTGCCGGCGGGCAGCTTGGCGAACGCTTCATTGGTCGGTGCGAACACGGTGAACGGGCCCGCGCCCTTGAGCGTCGGCACCAGGTCGGCGGCCTTCACGGCGGCGACAAGCGTGGTGTGGTCGTTCGAATTCACGGCGTTGTCGATGATGTCCTTGCTCGCGAACATTTCCGCTCCGCCGACCATCGTTTGCGCGGTGGCCGACAACGCGGCGAAGATAACAGCTACGGCAACTGCGATTTTTTGCGATTTCATATTCGTTTCCTTGGTCTGTTAACCCGCATTCAGGTTGAACCGCGGGTGCGTCTGGCACAGGAGATACGGGAGCATTCGCCGATTGGATGCGATATAAATCGGAATCCCTGATGACGGAGGAAACGATGGAACAGCTGAACAGCGATGCGATGGCCCAGGTGATCGCGATCGTGCTGATCGCGGTCAGCCAGCAGCTCGATCCGGGCAAGCTCAAGGCGGACCTCGTGCTCCTCGCCGAGGCGCCGGGCGAGAATTCGATCGCTGGGGTGCGCGAAGTCGTCACCGCGCTCAGCAAGCTCTTGCCGGAATCGCGCTCCGACGGCTGACGCTCAGGGCCTGGGCCAGCTCTGAGACGATCGCCTTCGACCCAGTGTGGAGCATCTCGCACTCGGCGAATGCGGCGAGGGGGAGTAGCGCGACGAGAGGGATAGGGCAAAGGCTCTCATGCCCGCTACCTTGTTCCGCCGCCGGACGCTCTGGCTTACCATACGTTACCGATGTGTCGACTTCTCCTCCTGCTGGTCACCCTATCCGTCTCCGGATGCGCGTCGGATGCGCGCAACGATTCCGCGCGTGCGTGGCAGATCGCCGAATGCAACCGGGTGATCGACAAGGAGGACCGCGACCGGTGCGTTCGCCGGGCGGAGGACGACTACGGGCGCCGCTCCCGCGAAGCGGAAACGGCAGCCCGGAAGAAGTAGCGATCTAGACGGGAAAGTACTCGA
>JANMYH010000080.1:0-12906 GCA_031381925.1 Burkholderiales bacterium
ACTCTGGGCCCTCGCCGGGTTTGCGGCGCTCACGTTGTCCGGCTGCGGGTACAACGACTTCCAGACCAAGGACGAGCAGGTGAAGGCCGCCTGGGCCGAGGTGCTGAACCAGTACAAGCGCCGCGCGGACCTGATTCCCAACCTCGTATCCACCGTCCAGGGCTACGCCGCGCAGGAGCGCGACGTGCTGATCGGCGTGACCAACGCGCGCGCCAAGGCAACCTCGGTGCAGCTTCCGGCCGAGGCGCTCGACAATCCCGAGGCCGTCAAGAAGTTCCAGCAGGCCCAGAGTGAACTCTCCGGAGCCCTCGGGCGCCTCCTCGTGGTGGCCGAGGCCTATCCGAACCTCAAGAGCGACGCCAATTTCCGCGACCTGCAGGCGCAGCTCGAAGGCACCGAGAACCGCATCACCACCGCGCGCAACCGGTTCATCAAGGCGGTGCAGGAGTTCAACATCCTCGCGCGCCAGTTCCCGACCAACCTCACCGCGATGATGTTCGGCTACAAGCAGAAGGCGGGGTTCGAGGTCGAGAACGAGAAGGCGATCGCCGAACCGCCCAAGGTGGATTTCGCGCCGAAGACGTCGGTCCCGGCGGTGCCAAGCGCGCCGGCGCCCGCGAAGTAAGTTGAGCCCCCCGACGCCCCCGCTCACCCGGGGGCCCGATTTCATGGCGCGCTTCGCGGCAACGGCGCTCGTGCTGCTGGGTTTCGCGCTCGGCGCCTGGGCCGAGACCCCGGTGCCGAAGCTCACGGCGCGCGTGATCGACCAGACCGGCACGCTCACCGTCGCCGAGCGTGATTCCCTCGAGGAAAGGCTGCGCGCCTTCGAGCAGGCCAAGGGCTCGCAGGTCGCGGTGCTGCTGGGGCCCTCCATCGGGACCGAGGTCATCGAGGAGTTCGCCGGCCGGGTCACCGACGAATGGAAGCTCGGCCGCAAGGGGGTGGACGACGGCGTCCTCTTCGTGATCGCCAAGCAGGAACGCAAATTGCGCATCCACACCGGGCGCGGCGTGCAGGGCACGCTCACCGATGCCCTCTCGCGGCGCATCGTGTCCGACCTGGTGACGCCGCGCTTCCGCACCGGCGATTTCGCGGGCGGCATCGGCGCGGGCGTGGACGCGATCATGAAGGCGATCGAGGGCGAGCAGCTGGCGCTGCCGGAGCCGCGCAAGTCGGGCGGCAAGGTCGACAGCGTGTCCTCGTACTCGAATTTCCTGTGGATCGCGTTTTTCGCAGTGCCGATCGTCGGGATGGTGTTGCGCAGCATCGTGGGCCGCGCCGCGGGAGCCGGCCTCACCTCGGGAATCACCGGCGTGGCCGCCTGGTTCATCTTCGGCAGTCTCGTCTTCGGCGTGGTGGCCGCGGTGCTCGCCTTCGTCTTCACGATCGGAGGCGGCAGCGGTATCGGCCGCGGCGCGAATCGCGGCGGCGGCTTCATTCCCGGCGGTTTTGGAGGCGGCGGCGGGGGCTTCGGCGGCGGCGGTGGTTTCAGCGGCGGGGGCGGCGGCTTCGACGGCGGTGGTTCGTCGGGGAGCTGGTGATGGAGATCGGGCGCTTCCTTCGCCACGTGATGATGAGCCCGATGAAGGCGCGTCGGCTCTTTGCGGAGGCGACGCTCGACGCAATCCAGCGCGAGATCGCGGCGCTCGAGAAGTCCCACCGCGGCGAGGTGTGCTTCGTGGTCGAAGCCGAGCTCGAGACCGCCCAGCTGTGGCGCGACCTGTCTTCGCGCGATCGCGCTCGCGAGGTGTTCGCGGCGCAGGGTGTGTGGAACACCGAAGAGAACAACGGCGTGCTGATCTACCTGCTGCTCGCCGACCGGAAGGTCGAGGTGGTCGCAGATCGCGGCGTCGATTCCAGGGTCGCCCCAGGCGAATGGCAGGCGATCTGCCACGGGATGGAAACCCATTTTCGCGACGGCCGTTTCGAGGAAGGCGCGATCGCCGGCGTGCGCGCGGTCTCCGAAGTGCTGCTGCGCCACTTTCCGGCGGGCGCCGAGGGGCGAAACGAGCTGGGGGACCGGCCGGTATTGATGTGATACGATCCGACGAAATAAGCAGTTCGGCGTCTGTAAAGGGGAGGCCGACATGGAACAGACGGTCCAGAAGGCCCTCAATCTCCTCGAAGCGCTGGTGCGCTCGGGGCAGCCGCGTCGCCTGACCGAGCTCGCCCGCCAGCTCGGGCTCACCAAGCCGAACGTCTACCGCCTCCTGTCCACGTTGTCCGTACTGGGCTACGTGAAGAAGGATCCCGCCAACAGCCTCTATTCGCCCACGCTCAAGCTGTGGGAAATGGGCTCGCTGCTGGTGCGCGACGTCGATCTCGTTTCGGTTGCATCCCCGCGCCTGCGCCGGCTGATGGACGAATCCCGCGAGTCGGTCCAGCTCGCCGTGTTCGACGCCGGATTTGCGGTCTACGTCGACAAGGTCGACAGCCCGCAGCCGCTGAAGGCGATCACCAGCATCGGCTCGCGGCTCCCGGCGACCGTCACCTCGACCGGCAAGGCGATGCTGGCATGGATGCCGTCGGAATCGCTCGACGTGGCCTTCGCCCACACCAAGCGCTACACGCCCCTCACGCTCACGCGCCGCAAGGACATCGAGCGCGACCTCGAGGAGACGCGGGCTCGCGGCTACTCGATCAACCGGGGCGAGTTCCGTGCGGGCGTCTGCGGGATCGCGGTACCGGTGCGCGATCGCACGGGCGGGGTGATCGGCGCGATCGGGGTGTGGGGTGCGGAGAAAAGCATCCTGGGCACCCGCCGCGACGAGCTCGCGCACCTGACGATGATCGCCGCGCGCGACGTCTCGCGCGACCTGGGCTTCATCGAAGCCGCCCCGGCGCCCGCGCCCCAGCGCGAGCCGGCCGAGGCGCTCGCCTAGTCCTTCTCCAGCAGGTCCTCGATTTCGCTTCGCCGGCGCGCGGACAGCGTGGGGCCTTCCGATTCGGCGCGGCGCCGCCGCACGATCGCCACGAAGATCGCACCGCCCAACCCGATCAGCAGGAACGGCCCCAGCCACAGCAGCACGGTCGTCGCCTTGAAGGGCGGGCGGTAGAGCACGAAGTCGCCATAGCGCGCGACCATGTAGGCGCGGATCTGGTCGTCGTCGCGGCCCTGCGAGATCTGCTCGCGGATCTGGCCGCGCAAATCCTGTGCGAGCGGCGCGTTGGAGTCCGCGATCGTCTGGTTCTGGCACACCAGGCAGCGCAGCTCCTCGGCGAGCGCCTTCATCCGGGCTTCGACCGCGCCGCCGGAAGGGGGCGTCGCCACGGGTTGCGCCAACGCGAAGCCCGCGATCACCAGCAACCCGATCGCGGCAATGCGCTTCATGCGTTCAGCTCGCGGATGAGGGGCAGGATCGTCTTCTCGAGCGCCTCGGGCGTGATCGGTCCGATCTGCTTGTGCCGGATCACTCCCGCCTTGTCGATCACGAACGTCTCGGGCACGCCGTACACGCCGTAGTCGATGCCGACGCTGCCATCGAAGTCGTGGGCCGACAGCACGTACGGATTGCCGAACTTCGCCAGCCATTGGACGCCGTCCTCGCGCCTGTCCTTGTAGTTGAGGCCGACGATCGGGACCAGATTCTGGCGCGCGATCTCCACCAGGAGCGGGTGCTCGACGCGGCACGAGACGCACCACGACGCCCACACGTTGAGCATCCAGACCTTGCCCTTCATGTCGGCGGGAGCGAAGGCGCTCTTCGCCTCGTGCAATTGGTCGAGGCGAAACGCCGGCGCGGGCTTGCCGATGAAAGGCGAGGGCACTTCGCGCGGGTCGCGCAGGAGCCCGACACTGAAGAATCCCGCGAGCAGCACGAAGACCAGCAGCGGAAGCCCGAACTTCAACGCCCTCACGCGCGCGCGCCCTCGGCGGCGACGGGCGCGGCGGCGGCACGGCGGCCGCGATAGCGGCGGTCCGACAGCGCGAGGAATCCGCCCAGGGCCATCACGAAGCAGCCGCCCCAGATCCAGTCGACGAACGGCTTGTGGTAGACACGCACGCCCCAGGCGCCGTCGCCGACCGGCTCGCCGAGCGACACGTAGATGTCGCGGGTGATGCCGGTGTCGATATCCGCCTCGGTCATGGTCTGCCCCGCAGCATGGTAGACCCGCTTCTCGGGATGCATGGTGCGAACCAGTGCGCTCGAGCCCTCGCGCCGCACCTCGAAGTCCCCGCGCGTCGCCGCGTAATTCGGTCCTTCGACCGCGCGCGTCCCCTTGAAGGTGAACTCGTATCCGCCGATGACGACCTTCTCGCCGGGAGCCATGCGCAAATCGCGCTCGGTCTCGTAACCCTTCACGAGTGTGACCCCGATGATGAAGATCGCGACTCCGAGGTGCGCGACCGTCATGCCGTACCAGGACAGGGGCTGCGCGCGTACGCGCGCGCCGAGCGTGGCGAGCGGCGAGGCCCTGAGCCGATGGGCGACCTGCACCGCGCCCGCGAGAATCACCCAGAGCGCGAGCCCGAGGCCGAGCGCGACCGCCGGCGAGAACCGGCCCGTCGCGAAGGTGATGGCGAGCGCCGCGGCCACCGCCACGCCGAGCGCCCAGCGCAGCCGCACCCACAGGTCGGGGAGTGCCGCGCGCTTCCAGCTCGCCACCGGGCCGATCGCCATCAGGAACACGGCCGGCGCCATGAGCGGGAAGAAGACGGCATCGAAGTAGGGCGGGCCGACCGAGATCTTGCCCAGGTTCAGGGCGTCGAGGAAGAGCGGATACAGCGTGCCCAGCATGACCGCGGCCATCGCCACGGTGAGCAGCACGTTGTTGGCGAGCAGCAGCGACTCGCGCGACACCGGGGCGAATCCGCTCCCCAGGCCCACCCGGGGCGCGCGCCACGCGAAGAGCGCAAGCGAGCCGCCGATCACGATCACGAGGAAGAGCAGGATGAATACGCCCCGCCTCGGATCGGTGGCGAATGCGTGCACCGAGGTGAGGACTCCGGAGCGCACCAGGAACGTTCCCACCAGCGACAGCGAGAAGGCGACGATCGCGAGCAGCACCGTCCAGCTGCGGAACGTGCCGCGCTTCTCGGTGACCGCGAGCGAGTGGATCAGGGCCGTGCCCACCAGCCACGGCATGAAGGACGCGTTCTCCACCGGATCCCAGAACCACCAGCCGCCCCAGCCGAGCTCGTAGTACGCCCACCAGCTGCCGAGGGCGATGCCGATGGTGAGGAAGCACCATGCGGCGGTGGTCCAGGGTCGCGACCAGCGCGCCCAGGCGGCGTCGAGGCGGCCCTCGAGGAGCGCGGCGAGCGCGAAGGCGAACGCGACCGAGAAGCCCACGTAGCCCATGTAGAGCATCGGCGGGTGGATCACCATGCCGGGATCCTGCAGCAGCGGGTTCAAGTCGCGGCCATCTTCGGCGGCCGGGATCAGCCGGTCGAACGGGTTCGAGGTGAGCAGCATGAAGAGCAGGAAGCCCACGCTCACCACGCCCATCACGCCCAGCACGCGCGCGAGCATGCGCGCCGGAAGGTGGCGGCTGAAGATCGCGACGGCGAAGGTCCAGCCCGCGAGCATCAGCGTCCAGAGCAGCATCGAGCCCTCGTGGGAGCCCCAGGTGGCCGCGAAACGATAGGCGGTGGGCAGTCGCGAGTTGGAGTTGGTCGCGACGTTCGCGACGGAAAAGTCGTTGCCGACGAAGCACGCGGCCAGTGCGGCGAAGGCTGCCAGCACGAAGACGAACTGTCCGGTGGCAATCGGCCGGGCAGTAGCTAGCAATGCCGCGCGTCCGGTCGCGGCGCCGGCGAGCGCGAGCACCGACTGCGCGACGGCGAGCGCGAACGCGATGACGAGGGCGAAGTGCCCCAGCTCGGGAATCATTTCATGGGCCTTTCTGTCCGGCGAACGCGCCCTTGTCGATCGGGTGCCCCGCCTTCCTGAGCGCCTCGGCGGCCTGCGGCGGCATGTAGTTCTCGTCGTGCTTGGCGAGCACCTCCGCGGCCGTGAAGGTGCCGTCGGCCCCGATGCGCCCCTGTGCCACCACGCCCTTGCCCTCGCGGAACAGGTCCGGAAGGATCCCGGTGAAGACGACCGGGATGGTCTTGGCCGTATCGGTCACGCGGAAGCGTACCGTGAGCCCGTCCTTCTCGCGGGCGACGCTGCCCACTTCGACCAGGCCGCCGATGCGGAATGCGCGGTCGCGGGGGGCCTCCTGCGCGGCCACCTGGGTGGGCGTGAGGAAGAACACGAGGTTCGATTGGAAGGCGTTGATCACCAGGGCGGCGGCCACACCCAGGCCGGCGAGCCCCGCCGCGATCCATGCCGCCCGCCTAGTCCTGGGCTTCAAGGGCACGCTCCTCGTTGACGGCGCGCAGCGCGCGCGCGCGCGCCACTCGCAGCCACGCCATCTCGGCGAGCAGGGCGGCTGCGGTCGCGCCGTACGCCATCCACAGGTAGAACTGGGGGTCGTTCATCGCAGGTCACGCACCCAGCGGGTGCGCCTTTCTCGTTCGAGGATCAGGGTGCGCGCGCGATTCAGCGACGCGGCGATCGCGTACATCCAGAAAGCAAACGCCACCAGCAGCATGCCCCACAGCATGGCGACGTGCATCGAGGTGCCCCGCAAGCTCACGCTCGAGCCCTGGTGGAGCGTATTCCACCATTGCACCGAGAAGTAGATGATCGGCAGGTTGACCACGCCGATGATCGCCAGCAGCGACGCCGCGCGGTCGCCGCGGCGCGGGTCCTCGAAGGCTTTGGCGAGGGCGATGAAGCCGAGGTAGAGGAAGAGGAGCACCAGCTCGGAGGTGAGGCGCGCATCCCACACCCAGTAGGTGCCCCAGGTGGGCCGCCCCCAGAAAGCCCCGGTCCAGAGCGCCACGAAGGTGAACATCGCCCCGGTGGGCGCGAGCGCGCGCGCCAGCATTGCCGCCATGCGCGAATTGAACGTGAGCGCCATCGCCGCGTAGCACGCCATCACGAAGTAGATGAACATCGACATCCACGCCGCCGGGACGTGGATGAAGATCACGCGATACACCTCGCCCTGCTGCGCGTCGGTGGGCGCGACCGCGAATCCCACGTAGAGCCCCGCGAGGCCGGCGACCAGCGCGAGCGCGAAGAATCCGGGCGCGAGGCTGCCGGCGAGGCGGTAGAACGTCGCGGGCGAGGAGAAGTAGAAAAAGCTCATCGGTTCAATCCAGCGCGATGCGCACCGCGGCGCACACCGCGAAAGGCACCGCGATCACCGCGATGATGAGGCCGGCGGCAAGCAGCGACAGGTGCGGTGCCGCCGTGAGTCCCGCCGCCTGCGCCTCGGCCGCGCCCGCGCCGAAGATCAGCACCGGGACGAAGAGCGGCAGGGCGAGAAGCGCCAGCAGCATCCCGCCGCCCCGCGCGCCCAGCGCGAGCGCCGTGCAGGCCGCGCCCAGCAGCGAGAGCACCGGGGTGCCGAGGAGGAGCGCGCACCCGAGCGCTGCGAGCGTATCGCCCGCGAGCCCGTACTGCAGGCCGAGCAGCGGCGAGAGGGCGGTGAGGGGGAGCCCCGATACCACCCAGTGGGCGGCCACCTTGCCGGCGACCCAGCCCGGCATCGGGTGCGGCGAGAGCAGCATCTGCTCGAGCGTGCCGTCGGCGTAATCGCCCGCGAAGAGCGCGGGCAGCGAGAGGAACGCAGCGAGGAGCGCGCAGACCCAGATCACGCCGGGGCCGATGCGCCGCAGGAGCTGCGCTTCCGCGCCGACCCCCAACGGGAAGAGCGATGCCACGAGCACGAAGAACGCCACCACCAGCATCGCTTCACCGGGGTGGCGTAGCGCGAGGCTCACATCGCGCCCGAACGCCCACGCGAAGCCCGACCCGAAAGATCCGGGGGCCTGGGCAGGCAACACCGCCGCAGTCGTGTTCACGTCCCCATCCTCACCACGCCCGCCGGCGCCGGGGCGAGTTCGTGATGGGTCGCGAGGAGTGCCGCGCCGCCGCGATCGAGGTGGCGCGCGAGTAGCTCGCCGAACAGGGCCTGCCCCGCGTCATCGAGCGCGGCGAGCGGCTCGTCGAGGATCCAGATCGGCGCGGGATCGAGCATCAGGCGCGCGAGCCCGATACGGCGTCGCTGGCCCGCGGACAGGCGCCTCGCCGGCAGGTGGCGGCGCTCGCCCAGGCCGGCGCGATCGAGTGCATCGGTGGCGGCTTCGACGGGGACCGGGACGCCGCGCAGCGCGAGCGCGCCGCGCAGGTTCTCCAGCGCGGTGAGGTCGTCCTTGAGTCCGGAAAGGTGGCCCGAGTACAGCAGGGCGCCGTCGCGCAACACCTGGCCCGCGTCGGGGCGCGTGAGCCCCGCGACGCAGCGCAGCAACGTGGTCTTGCCGCTGCCGTTGGGCCCGCGCACCGCGAGCCACTGGCCGGCCCCGACGCGAAACGAGACATCGCGGAAGAGCGTGGAGTAGCCGCGCGTGCATGCGAGGCCGCTCGCTTCCAGGGGGCAGGTCGTTTGCGCGGCGCCCATGGCTCTAGGGAAGGACCTTGTCGACCACCACGGCGACGCCGCGCGCTCCGGGCTTCACCACGGGGCTGGAGCCCACGAGATCGCCCGGTTGCGGTGTCGCGTTGCCGCTTTTCGAGACGCGCGCCTCGATGCGGACCCGCTCGGCGGAGGAGAGATTGACGCCGGGTGCCATCGCCTGGGAATCGTCGAGCACGAACTCGAGGGGCAGCCGGGTGGTGGTGGTGCGCAGCACGGCCAGCGGCACGCGCGGACCGCCGTCGGAGCGCGCGAAGATGAAGAGCGTTTCGCCGCCCGTGAGGCCGGCGGCGATCGCGGACGCGATCGACACCGTGCCCGACACGCTCTTCGGCGTGCCCGCGGGCGCCTTCGTCGCCATCGGCGCTGCTGGCGGCGCCTTGCCCGCCGCGGACGCGCGAGCGCCCATCTCGGCGAGGATCGACTGCACCTGGGCACGGTCGGCGGATTCCGCCGGAAGCTCGGCGGCGAGGGCCTGCCAGTGGGCGATGGCTGCGGCGAAGTCGCCGCTGTCGGCCGCCGCCGTGCCGGCGAGGGCGAGCGCCTTCTTGTGCCGCGGATCGATGTGCAACGCCTCCCTGGCGAGCTCGTACGGGCGGCCGAGGAGGCTGCGGCCCTGGGCCATGCCGAGCGAATCGGCATAGTCGGCGAGCACCTGGGCATCGTTGGGCACGAGCTTCGCGAGGTGGGCATAGGCTTCGGCCGACTCGCGAAACCGGCCGAGCGCCGCCATCGATCGCGCGAGCAGCGCCCAGCCCTGTGCATCCTCGGGGCGCTCGCGCACCTTGAGCGCGAGGTTCTCGACCATCGCCAGGATCTGCGCCTCGTCGGGTGCCGGGCGCGTCGCGCCGATCGCCTTCGCGTCGGAGGCGGCGGGATTGCCGACGGCGAGGTACATGCCGAATGCAAGCGCGGGCACGCCGAGCGCAGCGAGTGCCGCGACGAGCCACGGTCGCGCGGCAGGCCCTGCGTCGGCCGGGGGCGCCGTCAGGTCGGAGTCCGCGCGGCCCACCAGCTCGGCGAGCGCCTCGTCATGCTCTGGCGCCGGCAACGTGCCGTTGGCGATGTCGCTTTCGATCTCGCGTCGTTGCCAGCGCAGCACGTCGAGGTTCGCCTCGACGCGCGAGGGACCGGTGCCCGCGGGTGAGCGGCGCAGCAGTGGCACGAGGACGAACGCCATCGCCACGATCGTCATCGTCGCGGCCAGGATCCAGAAAACTGCCATCAGGGTTGGGGGCGTGAGGAAAGCAGAGCAAATTATACCGGACGTGATCCCTTCACCGACTTGAGAAATCGCAAACAAATCAGGGCGGTGTGGGAGAATGCCGCCACGCCGCTCACCATTGCGGTGCTGGTCGCAAGCGCCTTCCGCGCGCCGGCGTGACGTGAGTCCGCGGGCCGTCGGCTACAATCGGGGCTCGCTCAAGACAGACGATTCCCCAGGGTGAGGCACTACTCGATCCTCGAGTACGCGCGGTTTCGCTGGTTCAAGGCCGCCATCGCGCTCTCGATCCTCGCCGCTGCGGTTTACCTGTGGCATGAACCGCCGCTCAAGCCCTATGGCGGGAGCTGGCTCGGCTACACGCTCGGGACGATCGGCGCCGTATTGATCCTGTGGCTGCTGTGGTATGGCGTGCGCAAGCGCCGCTACCGCTCGCGAATGGGAACCGTGCAGGGCTGGCTCTCGGCCCACGTCTACCTCGGCTCGGCATTGGTGGTGATCGTCACGCTGCACACCGGCTTCGAGCTGGGCTGGAACGTGCACACGCTCGCCTACGTGCTCATGCTGGCGGTGGTTTTCAGCGGACTGTATGGCGTCGTCGTGTACCTGCGCGTGCCGGGCGCGATGACCGAGAACCTCGGCGAGGACTCGCTCGACTCGCTGGTGCTGCGCATCGCGGACCTCGACCGCGAGATGCGCCAGAAGGCGCTGTCGCTGCCCGATCGCCTGCTCGAGCTCATCGACCGCTCGATCGCGGGCACGCGCCTGGGCGGCAGCTTCCTGCGGCTGGTGACCGGCCGCGATCGCCAGTGCCCGACCGCCGCGGCGGTGCGCGAATGGCCCGAAGTCGCCCGCGGGCTGGGCGGGGTCACCGCGCACCTCGACAAGGACGTCTATGGCTTGCTGCTTCAGAAGCAGCAGATGCTCGAGCGTGCGCGCCGCGACCTCCGGCACAAGGCGGTGCTCGATCTGTGGCTCTACTTCCACGTGCCGCTCGCGTTCATGCTGCTCGCCGCACTGGTCGCGCACGTGGTCGCGGTCTTCATCTACTGGTAGGGCGGGCGCGTGAAGATCCTGGTCACCACCAAGTCCGCTCCCAACGCACAATCGCGCCGGACCGTCACCGGCGAGTGGCTGCGCGTCGGGCGCAACGCAGCCTGCGAGATCCACCTGCCCGACCCGCGCGTGCCGCTAGACCAGGCGATGGTGGTGAATCGCGAAGGCCTGGTCTACCTCGAAGGGGAGAGCGGCAGCCAGAACATCACGCGCAAGAGCGTGCGCTCGGTGCGCCTGAACCCCGGCGATCACGTCGATGTCGGCCCCTACCGGATCGAGGCGCAAGCGCCGCCCCCGGGCTACGACGGGGCGCTGCTGGTGGAGCTGGTGCATCCGCTCGAGATCGCGCCGGGCCTCCTCGCGCGCACCTCCCTGCTCACCCTCGGATCGCTCGGCCTCACCAAGCGCTGGGCGGCGTGGCTCTGGGGCCTGGCGGTCCTCCTCGCTTTCCTGCTGATCCCCGCCGGGCGCGTGCTCGACATGCCGTGGCGCGGTGCTTCGCAGCAGGCGGGCGTCGGTGATCGTTTCTGGAACCCGGGGCCGGTGCTGCTCGCGCACCAGCCGATCGAGCAGCGTTGTGCCACCTGCCACGAGGTGGCCTTCCAGCACGTGAAGGACCGGGCGTGCCTCGAGTGCCATGCGAGCATCGGGCAACACGTCGGCCCCGCGATGAAGCCCGCCGTGCTGTTCGAAGGTGAGCGGTGCACGACGTGCCATCGCGACCACAAGGGCGTGAAAGCGACGCATCGCGACGATGACGGCATGTGCGTTGCCTGCCACAAGGATCTCCGCGCGCGCGCGTCGGCCGCCACGGCCTCACCCGTTTCCGATTTCGCACGCGAGCATCCGCCGTTCCGCCTGAGCCTGCCCGGCGAGGGCGGCGTGCGGCGCGAGCGCCAGGGCGCGACGCCGGTCGTGGAGGAGTCGAACCTCGTCTTCCCGCACGCCGTGCACCTCGAGCCGCGCGGCGTGCGCTCGCCGCTGCAGGGCCGCATGAAGCTGGAGTGCAAGAGCTGCCACCAGCCCGATGCGTCGCGCCGCGGCTTCGAGCCGATCTCGATGCCCAAGCACTGCCAGGAATGCCACTCGCTGCAGTTCGAACCCGCCGTCACCACGCGCGAGGTGCCCCACGGCAAGCCCGCGGAGGCGCTCACCGTGATCGAGGAGTTCTACGCGAACCTCGCGTTGAAGGGCGCGCCCGACAGTTTCCAGAAGGCATTCGGCGTGCGCGGCGCGGGCTTGTTGCGGCGCGCGGGAGAGGCGACCGTGCCGGATCGCCAGGGGGCGCTCGCGCTCGCCGGCCGCAAGGCGAAACAGGTGGGCGCGGAGCTCTTCGAGGTGCGGGTTTGCAAGACCTGCCACGCAGTCACGCGCGAAGGCGAGGGGTGGAAGGTCGCCCCGATCCGGCCGAACCCCGCGTGGATGCCGCACGCGATCTTCGACCACAAGGTTCATCTACACGTGAAGTGCACCGGCTGCCACGATGTCGCCGCCTCGAAGAAGGCGTCCGACGTCGCCATGCCGGCCATCGCGAAATGCCGCGAGTGCCATGGCGGCTCCAGGCCCGTCGAGGGCAAGGTCACCTCGAACTGCATGCTGTGCCACGGCTTTCACGACTCGAAGCATCCGTGGGACCCGGGGTTCACGCCGGGCCTGCGCAAGACGGCGGCTGCGCAATGACGTTCCTGCTCCCGGCTCGCATTGCCCTCGTCGGCGCGGCCGCATGGCTCGCGTCCTGTTCCGGCGGCGGCGGATCCTCGTCTCCCGCGCCGCCCGCCGTGGCGCCCGCGTTCCTCACGGTCGACGACGTGCAGCGCGTGACCGCGCAGGCGGTGGGGGAAGCTCAGGCGCGGGGGCTCAGGGCCCACGTGGCCGTGGTCGACCGGGTAGGCAACGTGCTCGTGATCTTTCGCATGACTGGCGCGGCAACCTCGACGATCATCTCGAGCGGGCTCGGCGTAACCGGAGGCCTCGAAGGCGCGAGCGTCTCGAGCATGGATGCCGCGGTGTCGAAGGCGATCACCGCGGCGTACCTGTCCTCCAACGGCAACGCGTTCACGACGCGCACCGCGAACCAGATCATCCAGGAGCACTTCAACCCGGGCGAGTCGCAGCAACCCTCGGGCCCGCTCTATGGGGTGCAGTTTTCGCAGCTC
>JANMYH010000129.1:0-14022 GCA_031381925.1 Burkholderiales bacterium
AGAACGCTCGCCGCGACGACGATCACCGGGATCAGGAGGGGAAGGGCCAGGGCCAGGCAGGCCAGCACCCAGGCGGGGGTTCTCGACATTGCGAGGCCAGTATAAAACCTTTGTGAATTCAATTGGATGCAGAATCAAGCCGATTTCGGGGGGGAATGAATCGGGTGGCTCATTGTCGATGTTTGATATGGCCCCCTGCGTGGGCTACACTTACCGGCTTTTGATGGCTGCCCGGGACTTCCCCGCCGCGCCTTCAAGCCGCCACCCAGCAGCGAGGATCAATGGCCAGTAAACCCAAGGTTCTGACCGAGGCAGAAATCGTCAAGATGCCGAAGTCGGAGTACATGAACGCGGCGCAGCTCAAGTTCTTTCGCGAGCGCCTTCTCGAACTCCAGAAGGAGATGCGTGACAACGCGGGCGCCACCACCGAGCACCTGCGCGAGCTCTCCTTCGCCCCGGACCCCGCCGACCGCGCCACCCTCGAGGAGGAGCACGCCCTCGAGCTGCGCACCCGCGACCGCGAGCGCAAGCTGTTGAAGAAGATCGACCAGGCGCTTGCCCGCATCGACGACGCGAGCTATGGCTATTGCGAGGAAACGGGCGAGCCGATCGGCATCCAGAGGCTGCTCGCGCGGCCGACGGCCACGCTCACCATCGAGGCGCAGGAGCGCCGCGAGCTCAAGCAGAAGCTCTACGGGGAGTAGCCTTCGGCCCGATCGAAGCGGAGAGGCGCTGAAAGGCGCCTTTTTTGTTTGGGAATTCCGCGCCCGATCACCGGTCGGACGCTCGACAATTCCGGATGAGGAATGACATGCGCGACGACGACGGGAATTCCGCAGGGCTCACCCGCAGGGATCTTGTGATGACCAGCCTTGCAACGGGGTTCGCCGCGGCGGTGCAGCCGATCCAGTCCCAGACCGTAGTCCACACCGACACCCAAGGCCTCGAGGCCGGGGAGGTGGGGATCCCGGTCGGCGATGGCACCCTCGCCGCGTATCGCGCGATGCCGGCCGGCGGCACGAACCTGCCGACCGTGCTCCTCGTTCACGAGATCTGGAGCGTGCACGAGTACTTCAAGGACCTCTGCCGGCGGCTCGCGAAGCGCGGCTACCTGGCGGTTGCGCCGGACTTCTTCGGGCGGCAGGGTGATGTCTCGAATGCCGAGATGGACGCGATTCGCGGCATCGTGGCGAGAGTGCCCGATGCGCAGGTCCTGTCCGACCTCGACGCCGCCGCGCAGTGGGCGGCGAAGAATGGCGGCAATCCGGACAAGCTCGGTGTGACGGGTTTCTGCTGGGGGGGCCGCATCACCTGGCTCTTCGCCGCGCACCATCCGAAGGTGAAGGCGGGCGTGGCGTGGTACGGCCCGCTGGTGCGGCCCGCAGCGCCGCTCACTCCGAGGCATCCGATCGACCTCGTGGGCGAGCTGAAGGCGCCGGTCCTCGGGCTCTATGGCGGGGCCGATGCCGGCATTCCCAACGACACCGTCGAGAAAATGCAGGCCGCCCTGAAGGCCGCGGGCAATGCTTCGCGCATCCACCTCTATCCGGACACCCCGCACGCATTCCACGCGGACTACCGGCCGAGCTATCGCAAGGAAGCGGCCGACGACGGCTGGAAGCGCATGCTCGAGTGGTTCCGTCAGCACGGAGTCGCGTGAAGGAGCAGGTCACCGAGCTTCGCAAGGAGTCCTTCGAGCAGCTGCGCCGGGTGCTCGAGGATCGTTCCCTCGGCAGCGTCTTCCAGCCGATCTTCTCGTTCCGCGAGGGCCGCATCATCGGCTACGAGGCGCTGGTTCGCGGGCCCGAGGGCTCGATGCTGCATTCGCCCTACGAGCTGTTCACCGCGGCGAACGAGGCCGGGCTCGCCCTCGAGCTGAACATCGTATGCGTCCAGGAGATCCTGCGGGCGTTCTCGCGCGCGGGGCTCGACGGCAGCCTCTTTCTCAACATCTCGCCGCAGCTGATCATCCAGCGCGGCTTCGAGCAGGAGCGAGCGCGGCGGTTCCTGCGCCAGCTGGGGCTCGAGCCCGCGCGCGTGGTGATCGAGCTGACTGAAGACTACCCTACCGTCGATTTCCGCTTCGTGCACGAGTCGCTGATGCTGTATCGCGCGATGGGATTCCGGGTCGCGATCGACGACCTGGGCGAGGGCTTCGCGAGCCTGAGGCTCTGGTCCGAGCTCAAGCCCGAGTTCGTCAAGGCAGACAAGCATTTCGTCTCGGGCATCGCGCTCGATCCGGTCAAGCTGCAGTTCCTGCGCGCGATCCAGCACATCGCGGAGAGCAGCGCCTCCCAGGTGATCGCCGAGGGAATCGAGTGCGCCGAGGATTTCCGCATCGCCAAGGACATCGGCATCGCCTGCGGGCAAGGCTGGTTCATCGGCCGGCCTGCCGAGCGGCCCAATTCGCGGCTCACGGGGGAAGCCGAGCTCGCCTTCGCGGATGCGCGCGTGCCGGTGGTGGCGGCGCCGCGGCTGCGCGCCGGCAACGCGCCCACGGCCCATGATTTCGTGCGCTCGGTGCCCCCGGTCGCGCCGACCGACACGATCGCGGCGGTGCTCGAGCGCTTCGCGGCGATACCCTCGCTCCCCGCGATCCCGATCGCCGCGGGGGAAGCGATCCTGGGCGTGGCCTCGCGAACCCAGCTGGAGCTCGTCGCGGCGAGCCCCGAGGCGGGCCGGCTCACCGGGCGCCCGTGCATCGAGATCGCCGACGAGGCGCCGATCCGCGTCGACGCCAAGCTCGACCTCGGAGCGCTCACCGCGCTGCTGGTGGAATCGGACTCGCGGCGCCTCGCCGACGGCTTCGTGATCGTCTCCCAGGGCCGCTACCTCGGCATGGGCACCAGCGCCGACGTGATGCGTGCATTGCAGAGTTCGCGGGTGCTCGCGGGCCGCTACACCAACCCGCTCACGCTCCTGCCCGGCCAGGTGCCGATCAACGAGCACCTCGAGCGGCTCCTCGCAGCGCACGTCGCCTTCGCGGCGTGGTTCGTCGAGATCGACCAGCTTCGCGGCCTGAACGACGGCGCCGGATTCGAGAAGGGCGACGCGCTGATCCACTCCGCCGCGCGCCTGCTCGAGGACGTGTGCCAGCCCGGCGTCGATTTCGTCGGCCACGTGGCGGGCAGCCGCTTCGTGGTGCTGATGCAGAGCGAGGACTGGCTTGCGCGCGCCGAGCGCGCCCTCGCGCATTTTCCCGACGTCATGAACGCGCACGTGCCCGGAAAGGCGCTTGAGCTGGGCTATTTCACCGCGACCGGGCGCGACGGCCGCGAAAAGGTGCGGCCCCTGCCGCGATTGGCGATCGGGATCCTGCCGGTGCTCCCGGGCGTGTTCGAATCGCGCCACGAAGTGGTCTCGGCGGCCAAGCAGGCGGCGCAGCAGGCGATGGCGCAGCCGGGGAGCTCGTTCTACGTGGACCAGCAATACGGCAACGCGTATCCGCAGTCGTTGCTCTTCTAGCGCCGCCGCCAGCCCTGCCAGCGTTCCTTCCCCCGGAAGACCTCGATGGAGTCCGGCACCGTCGCGTCCTCGATGCGCTCGAACGCCGGCTGGAGCAACTCGGCGAGCTCATAGGGCGCGTTCAGCGGATAGGGAGGCCCGCGCTCACCCGAATCGAAGTAGAAGAATCCCACGAGCACGCCGCCGGGCTCGACTACCTCGGCGATCCGCGTGCCCCAGGCACTCCAGAGCCGCCGCGGCAGCGCGCACAGGAAGGCGCGCTCGTAGACCACCTCGAAGGGCGCCTCGGAAAGGGGCGCGAAGAAGTCCGCGTAGCGCACGCGGTTCACGTGCTCGCCCACGATTGCACGGGCGGCGGCGACCGCCTCGTGGCTGAAGTCGATGCCGAGCACGTCCCAGCCGCTCTCGGCGAGGAAGCGAACGTCCCACGCGCTCCCGCATCCCGGTACCAGCACCGACCTGGGGCGCGTCGCCGCGGCGACGAACTCGCGCAGCTGCGCGGGGACCCGGCCCGCATCCCACGGGGCGAAGCCCGCGGCGTAGCGCAGGTCCCAGAATTCGGCCAGTGCCGGATCGCGCTTGGGGAAAGAGGGCGGGTCCAAGCGGGAATGGTAGCCTCGAACCGCTATACTTCGGCGCACCCTCCGCTCCCGTATCGATGAAACTGCGCCCACTCGCCCTGCTGCTCGCCGTCCTCGGCGCGGCATGCTCTCCCGGTACCGAAGCCCCGCGGCCCGCCCTCGCGCTCGCCGCGTGCCGGATTCCGGGCATCGACTCGGCGGCGCGCTGCGGCACCCACGAAGTCTGGGAGGACCGGGAAGCGAAGCAGGGCCGCAGGATCACGCTGCGGGTGGCGATCGTTCCGGCCAAGCTGCGCGCGCGCGAACCCGACCCGATCGTGATCCTCGCCGGCGGACCGGGGCAGGGAGCGATCTCGCTGGCCCCCCAGGTGATGCCGCTCTTCACCCGCCTGAACGATTCCCGCGACATCGTGTTCCTCGACCAGCGCGGCACCGGGGGATCCAGTCCACTGGACTGCGCGGACGAGGCGCAGCCGATGCAGACGCTCTTCGAGGATGCGCTGCCCGAGCGCCTCGTGGCCAAGTGCCTGGCGCAGCTCGACGCCGATCCGCGCCAGTACGTGACGCCGATCGCGATGGAGGATCTTGACGAGGTGCGTGCCGCGCTCGGCTACGAGAAGATCAACCTCTGGGGCGGCTCCTACGGAACGCGCGCGGGCCTCGAGTACCTGCGCCGCCACGGCGATCGCGTGCGCTCGATGGTGCTCGACGGCGTGGCGCCCGCGACCATGAAGCTGCCGCTGTCGTTCGTGACCGACGGCGATACCGCGCTCGCGCGCCTGGTCGAGGCCTGCGACCAGGACGCGGCGTGCCGGAAGACCTATCCCGAGTTGCAGGTGATGATCGTGTCGCTGCGCAACCAGCTCGCGCGCCGCCCCGCCCGTGCCACCATCCAAGACCCGCGCACCGGCGACCGCGCCACCATCCAGGTGAACGAGAACGTGTTCCTCTCGGGGCTCTTCCGGCCGCTGTACGTGGCCGAGCTGGCGAGCCTGCTGCCGTTCGGCATCTCGGCGGCCGCCGGCGGCGACTTCAACCCGCTGCTCGCGCAGAACCTCGAACTCGCCGACGACATCGCCGAGAACCTGTCCATCGGCATGCACCTGTCGGTGATTTGCGCCGAGGACATCCCGCGCATCACGCGTGAGGACATGGACCAGCTCGGAAAATCGTTCTTCGGGCGCGCGCTGGTGGACGATTTCGTGCGCGCCTGCCGGATCTGGCCGCGCGGCAAGGTGCACGCGGACTACTACACCCCGGTGCGCTCGGACGTGCCGGTGCTGATCCTGTCCGGCGGCCTGGACCCCGCGACGCCGCCGCGCCATGGCGAGCTGGTGGCGGCGACGCTGCGCAATTCCCGCCACGTCGTTGCCCCGCAGCTCGGCCACGGCGTGAGCCTGCACGGCTGCGCGCCGCGGTTGATCGAGGCGTTCATCCGCAAGGGCAGTTCGGCAGGCCTGGACGACAAGTGCCTGCAGCGCATCCCCCGGCCGATGTTCGTGATGCCGCTCGGGGCGCCGCGATGATTCTGCGCTCGAGATGATCGAGGCCCGCGGCCTCGCCAAGAGCTTCAACGGCGTCCACGCGGTGCGCAGCGTCTCGTTCGCGGCGCCCGACGGCGCGATCACTGCGCTGCTCGGTCCGAACGGGGCCGGCAAGACCACGACGCTGCGCATGATCTCGACGCTGGTCGCGCCGACGAAGGGACACGCGCTCATCGATGGCCTCGACGCCCATGTGCAGCCGCTCGCCGTGCGTGCGCGCATCGGCATGCTGTCGGACGCGCGCGGGCTGTACGGGCGCCTCACGGCACGCGAGAACATCGAGTACTACGGGCGGCTGCGCAGCCTCGCGCCGGCGCAGGTGAAGGACGCGATCGCCCGCCTGGCGGAGCTCCTCGACATGGGCCCGCTCCTCGACCGGCGCACCGACGGCTTCTCGCAGGGCGAGCGCATGAAGGTGGCGATCGCCCGCGCGCTGGTCCACGATCCGCCCAACGTGATGCTCGACGAGCCCTCGAACGGGCTCGACGTCATGACCACCCGCAACCTGCGCGAGGTGATCCGCCAGCTGCGCGACGCGGGCAAGTGCGTGCTCTTCTCCAGCCACGTGATGCAGGAGGTCTCGGCGCTGTGCGACACCATCGTGATCGTGGCGCGGGGGAGCGTCGTGGCGAGCGGGCGCGCCCCCGAGCTCCTCGCGGCGAGCGGCTGCGACAATCTGGAGGACGCCTTCGTGCGCCTGTCCGAGAAGGCCGGCGACGGCGAATGAGGCTCCCGGTCGCAACCGTGTTCCTGAAGGAGCTGCGCGACGCGCTGCGCGACCGGCGCACCGCGCTCATGGTGCTGGTAGCATCGATCCTGACCGGCCCGGTCACCCTGGTGCTGGTCGCCCAGTTCGTCTCGGGCCTCGAGGAGAAGGCGGCAACCCTCAAGGTGCGCATGGTCGGGCAGGAGCACGCGGCGGCGCTGGTCAACTTCCTCAAGCGCAACGACGTTGAGATCGAGACCGCGCCGGCGGACTACGAGGCACGCATCAAGGAAGGGCGGCTCGACGCGGTGATCGTGGTCCCCAAGGACTTCGACGAGCGTTACCTCGCGGGCGACGGCGCCAAGGTGGAGATCTTCTACGACGACTCTCGCACCGACTCCGGGCCCGCCATCCGCCAGGCCGAGAGGCTGATGCGCGCCTTCAACCGCGAGACCGGGATGCTGCGCATGATCGCGCGCGGGGTGAGCCCGGACCTCACCGAGCCGGTGAAGGTGCAGCACGTCAACACCGCCACGCCACGGCAGAAAGGGGCGTTCCTGCTGTTCCTCATCACGATGTTCGCCATCCTCTCGCCGCTCCTGGGCGGCATGACCATCGCCATCGACTCCACGGCCGGTGAGCGCGAGCGCGGCTCGCTCGAGCCGCTCCTCGCCAACCCGGTTCCCATCTGGCAGGTGGTGCTTGGCAAGTGGCTCGCGGCGTGGGCCTTCGCCACCGGCGTGGCGGTGCTCACGCTCGGGGGCTTCATGATCGCGGCATCGTTCTACGCCAAGCAGCGCCTCGCGGCGATGATGGCTTTCGGCGGGCCCGAGTTTGCGCAGTTCGTGGCGATGGTGATCCCGTTCGCCGCGATGACTTCCGCGATCCAGATGCTCATTTGCACCTACGGGCGCTCATACCGCGAGGCGCAGACCTACGTGAGCTACCTCGCGACGGTGGTGTCGTTCGTGCCGCTCGCGGTGATGTTCTCGGGCCTGAAGGACGCGTCCTGGCAACTCCTCGTGCCGGTGCTCGGCCAGCAGGTGGTGCTCTCGCGCGTGGTGCGCGGCGACGGGCTCTCCGCGCAGGACTGGCTGGTCCCGTCCGCGGTCGCGCTCGCCATCGCCGCCGCCGGCGTGGTCCTCGTCTCCCGCCTGCTGCGCGACGAGCGCATCGTCTTTGGCCGCAATTGACCTGTACCGTGGAAACTCAAGCAGTGGTTTGGAATGCAGAGGGACGCAGAGAATACGCATGCGCCTCCTCTGCGTATCCTCAGCGTCCCTCTGCGATCTAATCCCCAGATTCAATTCTGCCCGCTCAATCCGCCAGCCACCGTGCCGAAGAAAGCAGACAGCATCGACCTCGCTCCCATCTTCGCGGAGGCCGGCGTGCTGGCGAAGTCGGTGGAAGGCTTCAAGCACCGCCCCCAGCAAGTGGAGTTCGCCCAGGCGGTTCTGGAGGCGATCGAGACCTCCGGGGTGCTGATCGCCGAGGCGGGCACCGGCACGGGCAAGACCTTTGCCTATCTCGCGCCCGCGCTTCTGGCCGGAGGCCGCGTCATCGTCTCGACCGGCACCAAGAACCTCCAGGACCAGCTGTTCCATCGGGACCTTCCGCGCGTGCGCAACGCGCTCGGCCTTCCGGTGGACACGGCGCTGCTCAAGGGGCGCGCCAACTACGTGTGCCTGCACCACCTCGAGAGCGCGGCCCAGCAGGGCACCTTCGCCGCGCGCGAGGACGTGGCCCACATCCACAAGATCAAGAGCTTTGCCGCGCGCACCATGACCGGCGACAAGAGCGAGTGTGCCGACGTGCCCGAGTCGTCGCCCGCCTGGGTGCAGGCCACCTCCACGCGCGAGAACTGCCTGGGCTCCGCGTGCGGGCACTACCAGGAATGCTTCGTGATGAAAGCGCGCAAGCGCGCTTCCGAAGCGGACCTGATCGTCGTGAACCACCACCTCTTCTTCGCCGACGTGGCCCTGCGCGACGAGGGCGCGGCGGACCTGCTCCCCGCCGCCAACACGGTGATCTTCGACGAGGCCCACCACCTGCCGGACCTCGCGCGGCTTTTTTTCGGGCAGTCGGTGTCGACTACCCAGCTGGTGGAGCTCGCGCGCGATGCGCGCCTGGCGGAGGCGCAGCACGCGCGTGAGAGCACCGTGCTCGGCGATGCGGCGGCGACCGTGGAGCGCGCCGCGCGCGACCTGCGCCTTGCCCTCGGCAACGCGTCGGGGCGCACCGCGCTGGCGGCGATCCGCGACCGCAAGGGCTTCGACGCCGCGCTCGATGCGCTCGCCGTGGAGCTGACCGCGCTGGTCGGGAAGCTGCAGGCGCAGGAGGAGCGCGCCGAGGAGATCCGCAACTGCAGGATGCGGGCGAGCGAGTGCCTGGCGCGCATATCCGAATGGCGCGAGGCCGACGCCCGCCCGCGCGAGGAGAATGCGTACGGCGAGCCCACGGGCGCCGACGTGGTGCGCTGGATCGAGGCCTACGCGCAGTCGGCGGTGCTCTACGTGACCCCGCTCGACGTGGCGCGGATCTTCCACGAGCAGATGCAGGGCGCCGGCCGGGCTTGGATTTTCACCTCGGCGACGCTCTCGGTGAACGGCGATTTCTCGCATTTCCAGAAGGAGATGGGGCTTGCGGCGGCGCAGACGCGCACCTGGCCGAGTCCCTACGACTTCGATCGCCAGGCGTTGCTCTACGTGCCCGAGGGGCTGCCGGACCCGAATAGCGAGGGATATGTCGAGGCGGTGATCGACGCCGCGTGGCCGGTGGTGCGCGCCGCCGCGGGGCACGCGTTCCTGCTGTTCACGAGCCTGCGCGCGATGGACCGCGGCTTCGATCGGCTCGCCGCCAAGCTCAAGGCCGAAGGCCTCGACTGGCCGCTACTGCTCCAGGGGACTGGATCGAAGAACGAGTTGCTGGAGCGATTCAGGCGCTCGCCGCATGCGGTCCTGGTGGCCTCGCAGTCGTTCTGGGAAGGCGTGGACGTGAAGGGCGAGCAGCTCTCCGTCGTCGTGATCGATCGCCTGCCGTTCAATCCCCCCGACGATCCGGTGCTCGCGGCGTGCATCGAGCGCATCAACCGTGCGGGAGGCAACGCCTTCATGGATTACCAGCTGCCGCGGGCGGTGATCGCGCTGAAGCAGGGAGCGGGGCGCCTGATCCGCGATGAGACCGACCGGGGGGCGCTGGTGATCTGCGACCCCCGGCTGGTGGAAAAACCCTACGGCAAGCGCATCTGGCGCGCGCTGCCGCCCTTCCGGCGCACGCGTGCGCTCGCCGACGTCGAGGCGTTCTTCGGTTACTCGCCGCCGGCCGTCACTCGGTCGGCTTCGCGAGCTTCCAGCCCTCGGGGCAGGTCGTGACCTTCGGGAAGTACGCCTTCGCGGATTCGCAGTAGTTCATGTAAAGCGGTCCCTGCGCCGGCAGGCGTTCGCCGCGCGGCACTTCCGTGGTCGCCGGTCCGATGCGATGCTCGGGGTAGAACCCATCGCGCTCGACCTCGCGGTAGACTAGCGCGCCGCCCGGGTAGCCGTCATACCAATAGGGTGCGCCCCAGTATCCGGCGCCCCACAGGATCGGCACGCCGAAGTAGAAGCTCCAGCGCGGCGCCCAGTACCGGTGTCCACCCCAATAACCATGGTGCCCGGCCCAGCGGCTCCCGCCGCCCCAATGCCCCTCACGGCTTCCGCGCCCGGCGTGGTCGACGCCCGCGGAGTTTCCCGAAGAGGGCGCGGCCGAGCTGCGCGGCATGGCATTTGTGCCCCGTGCGCCCCGCGCAGCCGGGGATTCCTGCGCCTGCGCGTCGGCCGCGATCAGCGCTCCTCCGGCCGCCAATGCGGCCACCAGCAACTTTGCAGTCGCCTTCATGATTGGGCTCCTTTCCCGGTTATCCCGGAATCTGGTGTCGGCGCGCCCGCGGAATGGACGCGACCTAGACCCGCAACGCGCGGCTGCGGGGAACGGATGACACAGGTTAACCCTCCGCCGTTTGGAAAGTCACGCGCGCTTCGAGCCCGCCGCCTTCGCGGGCCAGCAAGTCCAGGCGCCCGCCGTGCAGCACCGCGACGCGGTTGGCGATCGCCAGGCCCAGCCCGGCGCCGGACGAACCGCTGCGCGCCTCGTCGGCGCGTGTGAACGGCTGCTTCAGGCGTTCGGCCATTCCCGCGGGAATCCCGGGCCCGCGGTCGAGCACGGCGAGGATCACCGCCTGCCCCGCGCGCGCGGTGCGCAGCAACACCTCGCCCCCGGCATGGCGGGCGGCATTGCCCAGCAAGTTGTCGATGAGGCGCTGCAGCGCGAGCGGGCGCATCGGCATCGGCGGCACGTCGTCCAGCTCACAGCGCACCGGCTCGCCCGAGCGCAGGGCCCGTTCGGCGCACGAGCGGGCCAGCTCGGAAATATTGACCGGCGACAACGGCTCCGCGGCCTCGCTGCGCGCGAAATCGATGAACTGGTCGATGATCGCGTTCATGTCCTCGAGGTCGGCCACCATGGCGAGCTGGACCTCGGCATCGACCTTGCCCTCGAGCATTTCCACGTCGAGCCGCAGCCGCGAAAGCGGCGTGCGCAGGTCGTGGGAAACGCCGGCGAGGAAGGTCGCGCGCTCGCGCTCGCCCTTGCGCAGGTCGTCCTTCATCTGGTTGAACGCGCGCGCGAGCCCGCGGATCTCGGCCGGACCGGTCTCGGCGACCGGTGCGGGGTTGCCGCCCCGGCCGAGCTTCTCGGCGGCGCGCGCGAGCTCACCCAGCGGATGGTTCAGGCGCCACATCAACAGGAAGGTGGCGAGGATCGCGATCGCGAGGCCCGCGACGCTCCAGGCAATCAGGGCGGTGACGGGATCGCGCTCGATGCGGGCACGGGGGAAGGCGACCCAGAACTGGCGCTCGCCCGCCGGCAGGCGTACCCACAGCACTCGCGGGCGCGCATCGGCGTCCCGGTCCGCGGCGGGGATGTAGACATCGGCTGCCGGGCCAAAGCTCTCGCGCAGGCGCTCTCGAAACTGGCGCAGCGCCGGGCGGTCGGCGGCGGGGCGCATCGGGTCGGTGACGCCCACCGGGGAAATGCGGATGCCGTCCTGCTCGGCGATCCGCGCGATGAACGCCGGCTGTTGCGCTGCGCCGACCGTCTGCATCGCCACGCTCACGGTCTTGAGGTGGCTCACGAACTGGCGCGTGGTGAGCGCCACGCGCGGCTGGGTGATGTACTCGTCGAAGAGCCAGAGCGCCGCGGCTTGCGAGAGCACCAGCGCGGCGACCACGACCGCGAGAGTTCTCCACAGCAGCGAGCCGGGGACGATCTTCACTTCACGCTCGCGCCGTCGGGCACGAACACGTAGCCGAAGCCCCACACCGTCTGGATGAAGCGCGGGCTCTGCGGATCCTCGCCGAGCAGGCGCCGCAACCTGGAGACCTGCACGTCGATCGAGCGGTCGCTGCTTTCGAGCTCCCGGCCGCGCGCGAGCTCCATCAGCTTGTCGCGCGACATCGGATGGCGGGGATTCTGGGCGAGGGCCTTCAGGAGCGAGAACTCCCCCGTGGTGAGCGGGACCGGCTCGCCTTCTCGGGTGAGGGTGCGCGTGGACAGGTCGAGCGCGAACGGGCCGAAGCCCACGCGGTCGCGCACAACGCTCGGCGCGCCGGGGGTGACGGCGGGCGCCTGGCGACGCAGCACCGCCTGGATGCGCGCCACCAGCTCGCGCGGATTGAAGGGCTTCGCGAGGTAGTCGTCGGCGCCGACCTCGAGGCCTGCGATGCGGTCGACGTCGTCGCCCTTGGCGGTGAGCATGATGATCGCGAGGGCTTCCTTGGCCTCGCGCAGCCGCCGGCACACGGCGAGGCCGTCCTCGCCCGGCAGCATCAGGTCGAGCACCATCAGGTCGTAGCGCACGCGTCCCATCTGCCGATCCATCGACGAGGCGTCGGAGACGGTATCCACAGCGAAGCCCTGTTCGCCGAGGTAGCGTTTCAGGAGGTCGCGGAGGCGCAGATCGTCGTCGACGACGAGAATCTTGCGGCGAGGCGGTAGCATGGTCCTCATCGTATCCGCTCAACGCGCGGGTAATGCCCTGCGTTTACATCTGGTTACCTCTGCGCGTGCGCCGAAGTCGCCATCGCCCGTTGTAGGGGGTATGCCGGCCCGGTGCCGGTCGATTTCACCCGACAAGGAGCCCCCATGAAAACCGTAGCAATCCTCATCGCAGTCGCCCTCGGCTCGGCCGCCACGCTCGTCACCGCCGCGCCGGACGGCAATCACCGCCGGGGCGAGATGGTCGAACGCCTGAAGGCGGCGGACGCCAACGGCGACGGGCTCATCAGCCGCGCCGAGGCCTCCGCCCTGCCGAAGCTTGCCGAGCGCTTCGATGCGATCGACGCCAATCGCGACGGGCAGCTGAGCCGTGACGAGTTGCGCGCCTTCCACCAGGCCCAGCGCGGCAAGATGCGTGGCGATGCCGACGGCGATGGCAGGGTGAGCCGCGCCGAGTTCCTCGCCAAGGCGGCCGAGCGCTTCGAGCGCCTGGACGCGAACAAGGACGGCTTCATCTCCGCCGAAGAGGCGAAAGCCGCCCGGGGTCATCACGGGCACGGCAATCGGATCTGATATATAAAGTAATACATTAGTTTACGGCGATAACTATCTGATTAAACATCAATAGTCATCGCCGTTTTTGTGAGGGGTGTCGGTTATAATGACGCCGTGAAACTCCTCGCCGTGGAGACCTCCTCCGAGCTGTGCTCCGTCGCCCTGCTGCGAGACGGGGAGCTCTTCGTCGAGGAGGAGATGGCGCTGAATCGCCACTCGGAGTTGCTCGCAGGGATGGTGCGGCGCGTGCTCGCGCGCTCGCGGCTCGCAGCGCGGCAGATGGATGCCTTCGGCTTCGGGCAGGGCCCGGGATCCTTCACCGGCATCCGAATCGCGTGCGGGATCGTCCAGGGACTCGCGTTTGCCGCGGGCCGGCCGGTGGTGGCGGTGCCGTCGCTGCTCGCGCTGGCCGAGCAATCCAACGAAGGCCGCGTCATTGCCGCGCTCGATGCCCGGATGGGCGAGGCCTATGTGGCGGCCTACGCGCGCAACGGCGACGATTGGGACGAGGTAATTGCTCCCCGGCTGGCCGACGCGGCCGGATTGCCGCCGCTCCCGGGCCGGCGCTGGGCCGCGACCGGCAGCGGCTTCGACCGCCATCCGTGGCTGCGCGAGGCCTATCGCGACTCGATCGAGATGCGCTTCGAGGGAGACTTGCCGCGCGCCGGTGCGGTCGCGCGTGTCGCGGCCCGTCGCTTCGCACGCGGCGGGGGCGTGGCCGCGGAGCAGGCGGCGCCTCTATACTTGCGCGACAAGGTGGCTCTCACGAGCGCGGAAAGAAAGACCCAACGGTGAGCGCGGTTCCAGTTCCCCATCTGCATTACCGCCGCATGCGAATGGCGGACCTTTCCGAGGTCGCCCACCTGGAGAAGACGCTCTACGCCTTTCCCTGGAGCCTGGGCAACTTTCGCGACTCGGTCACCGCCGGATACGACTGCTGGACCGTCACGCACGGCGAGGCCGTGATCGGCTATGCGGTGCTGATGGTGGCGCTGGACGAGGCCCACCTGCTCAACTTCGCCGTCGCCACCGAATGGCAGAACCAGGGCATCGGGCGCGACTTCCTCAAGCACATGGTCCAGGTCGCCCGTCTCGCCGCGTGCGAGATCGTCTATCTCGAGGTACGCCCATCGAACCT
>JANMYH010000148.1:0-3194 GCA_031381925.1 Burkholderiales bacterium
CTGCGGGCCACCCACCGCGCCGAACAGCACGGCATCGGCGGACTTCACCAGGTCCAGCGTCTTCGCGGGCAGCGGCTGCTGGTGCGCGTCGTAAGCGGCCCCGCCCACGAGCGCTTCCTCGGTCTCGATGGTGAGGCCTTCCTTGCGCAGCACGTCGAGGATGCGGACGGCCTCACGGAGGATCTCGGGGCCGATGCCGTCCCCGGCGAGGAGTGCGATCTTCACGCGCTCCCTCCCCCTTGGGGGAGGGCCGGGGAGGGGGTCAACTGAAGATCCACGGTTCGGTTTTCTTCCGCTTCTCCTCGTACGCCTTGATCTCGTCCGATCGCTCGAGGGTGAGGCCAATCTCATCCAACCCCTTCAGCAGGTTTTGTTTGCGCGTCGCATCGATGTCGAAATGCATCGCGAACGCGTCATCCCCGCGTAGGCGGGGATCCAATTGGGTTCCCGCCTTCGCGGGAACGACAACCTGCCTCTCCAAGTCGATCGTGAGCCTGTAGCCCGGCGTCGCCGCGGCCTCGTTGAAGAGGTGGTCGACCTCGAGCTCGGTGAGCACGATCGGCAGGAAGCCGTTCTTGAAGCTGTTGGTGAAGAAGATGTCGGCGAACGACGGCGCGATCACGGCCTTGAAGCCGTACTGCTGCAGCGCCCACGGGGCGTGCTCGCGCGAGGAGCCGCACCCGAAGTTCTTGCGCGCGATGAGGATGGTGGCGCCTTTGTACTGCGGATAGTTGAGGACGAAGTCCGGGTTGGGCTTGCGCGTGCGCGGGTCCTGGCCCGGCTCGCCCGTGTCGAGATACCGCCAGGCATCGAACAGGTTCTCGCCGAAGCCCGTCTTCTTGATGGACTTCAGGAATTGCTTGGGGATGATCGCGTCCGTGTCGACGTTGGCGCGGTCGAGCGGGACGACGAGCCCGGTGTGGAGGGTGAATTTGTCCATGTCGTTGATTATAAGCGGCGCGCCCGTCGCGACTTGGCCGGGATTCCGGCTTCCCGGCATTACGGAATTCCGCTAAAATGGCCCGAGGAGGCACGCCATGGAACTCGCGAAGATCGGCAAGAAGGGGCAACTCACCATCCCGCGCTCGGTGCTGAGGGCGGCCGGAATTTCCGAAGAATCGCGTGTGGTCATCGAAGCGACGGCGGATGGCGCGATTGTCATGCGGCAGGTCGCGGTGTACCCGGTCGAGGCGTATTCGGACCAACGCGTGCGCGAGTTCGAGGAGACCAACACCCTGCCCGCCGCCATGGAGCGCCGGGTCCAGGCTTACCTCAAGGGGAAACGCGCCAAGCGTTGAGCGTGCGAGTTTTCCTCGACGCCAACGTGCTGTTCAGCGCGGCCTACCGCGAAAAGGGGTCGGTGGGCGCGTTCTTAGAGCTCGCCGGCGCAGGGGCATGCAAGCTTGTCTCATCGGCCCACGCCGTCGAGGAAGCGCGCCGGAACATCGCCGCAAAACATCCCCACCGCTTGGGGGACCTCGAGCGCCTGGTGGCCGCCCTCGAGCTCTGCCCGGAGCCGCGTCCCGCCACCATTGCCCTGGCCGCGAAGGAAGGCTTGCCACCGAAAGATGCGCCCATCCTGGCGGCCGCGATCGAGGCGGGATGCCACGTCCTGGCGACCGGCGACCGCAGGGACTTCGGCGCCCTCTTCGGCCGCAGGTTCAGGAAGACCGTCGTGATGCTGCCGACCGAGGCGATCGAGCTGCTGCTGGGGTGATGTCGGCCGGCCGCCGCAAGCCCGCGTTGAGGCGTGGTGCCCCGTCAAACGCGCATTCCCCGAATTCACTCATGTGTCCCCCGGAAAGCCTCACGGAGGTCGCCCCACGGAGATCGCATCGGGCACCGCCAGGGTTCAGCGATCGGCCGCCACCGCGAAGACCGCGGGGGCCGCGGCGCGGATAAGCCCGGCTGGCCGCCGCCCATTCATCTCGTCCTTGTTACGGCGGGGGCGCCATGCCCGAGACCCTTTGCAGCAGGTTTTCAGCCGCGGCGAGCAGCTCCCTGACCAGCGCGGGCTCGATGTCGAAGTCGCCAAGGTACTCGGCGCGATTTCGGCGCTCGTGGCACAGCGAGAACATCCGGCATTGACCGGGCGCAAGCCCCGCCGTGTGCTCGAGGCACTGGAAAACCAGATATCGGTTGGTCGAGCGATAGCCGTGCAGGCGAAGCGCCGCACTGGCCAACGCGTGGGCGGCGCCATACGCAAGGCTGAAGCGGCCTTCCGGCGAAAGGCCGGGCCGCGCTGCATCACCGAGGAATGCGCGCGCCATTCGCAGGAGCCGATCGAACTCCGCACGCGTAAACCCTTCGGCTTTCAGCTCACCGGTGCCCGCGAGCCTTTCGAGGTTTGGGGATGTCACGTTCCGCTCCGATGAGGAAGAGTTTGGGTCCTTCCATCACTCGGCCCAGGAATCCGCCATCCTCCGAAGCCTTCTTGCTGAACTCAACGCGCCCGAAAATCACCGGGTTGACTTCGCGGCCCAGCGCGCCGCGAACCGGTTCCAGCGCTTCCAACACATCGGCGTAAGCAGCCTCGTCGGAAACGACCAGGAGATCGATGTCGCTCCCCGACTTGTCGCTGCCGCGGGCTACCGAGCCAAATAGGAATGCGATCTGGATTCGCGCCGCCAGTGGCGCCAATGCGGCACGGAGCACGTCCACCAGCCCGAAAGTCTTGGCCACGATGCTTCGCAGCTCCTCGAAGATCGGCGCAGCTCGATTAGCCTGGTAGTGCTTCTGGTTGCCGATGAGCCCGGCGGTGACCAGGCCGCAGGCGAGGAGGCGCGCCATTTCTCGATGCGCGGCCCCGTTGCCGGCGCCCGATAGCCGGACGATCTCGTTCAGGTAGAAGCTGCGATCGGGCGCGCCGAACAGGAGTGCGAGCACCTTCTGTTGCGTGCGGGTAAATAGCGCGTCGCCCAGCCCGTCCATCGATCCCATATTGGGTATGATACCTCCCAATTTGGGATACGGGTTACCCCCGCCGAACGTCCACGAAGTGCCCCGCGATCGCCGCCGCCGCCGCCATCTCGGGGCTCACCAGGTGCGTACGACCGCCCGCCCCCTGCCGCCCCTCGAAGTTGCGGTTGGAGGTGGAGGCGCAGCGCTCGCCCGGCTCCAGCTTGTCGTCGTTCATGGCGAGGCACATGGAGCAGCCCGGCTCGCGCCACTCGAAGCCCGAGTCGCGGAAGATG
>JANMYH010000159.1:0-8773 GCA_031381925.1 Burkholderiales bacterium
TGGTTCGAACCGCCTTCGTGACTTACATCTATGTCGTCGACGCCGAGCACCGGCTGCTGGGCCTGGTCACCATGCGTGACCTGCTCTTCAACGATCGCGAGTCGCGGCTCGAGGAGATCATGCTGAAGGAGCCGTTCGCGCTGAGCCCGACGCTGCCCCTGCCCGAGGCGATGAAGCTCACCGTCAACCGGCACTATCCGCAATACCCGGTGCGCGACACGGACGGCAGGCTGGTGGGCCTCGCGCGCGGCGCGGCCCTGTTCGAGCTGGAAGCCTTCGAGATCACGGCGCAGGCGGGCTCGATGGTCGGCGTGGACAAGGAAGAGCGGATCGCGACCCCCATCGGCCAGAGCTTCAAGTCCCGCAACCCCTGGCTGCTCATCAACCTCGTCACCGCATTCGCCGCGGGAGGGGTCGTCGCGATCTTCCAGGGCACGCTCGACAAGCTCGTGATCCTGGCGACGTTCCTGCCGGTGCTCGCCGGCCAGTCGGGCAACACCGGATGCCAGGCGCTTGCCGTCACGGTGCGCGGGATCACGCTCGGAGACATCAAGCTCGGCGGCGCGGGAGCCCTGGTCTCGAAGGAGGCGATGCTCGGCCTGGCGAATGGCCTGGTTACCGGAATCATCTGCGGCATCGCGATGTATCTGCTGGCGCTCTCGCAGAGCTCCCCGCACGCATTCGTGCTGGGCATCGTGGTCACGCTCGCGATGATCGGGAGCTGTGCGATCAGCGGCATCTCGGGGGCGATGGTGCCGCTCGTGCTGAAGCGCCTGGGCGCCGATCCGGCAACCGCTTCCAGCATCGTCGTGACGACCGCCACCGACGTCGCGAGCATGGGATTGATGCTCGGCCTCGCGACACTGATGATTCACTGAAGGGATATGATTCGCGCATGAACCTGCGCTCCCTCCTCGCGGCCGCATTCCTCCTCGCCGCGGCCCTCGCGGCCGTCGCGCAGGAGCAGGCGTTCACCAACCGTTCGACCGACCTCAAGGATCGCGGCGCCCCCGAGGCCGCCACGGTACGCACGCTCCCGGAAAATACCGAGGTCAAGGTGTTGCAGCGCGCAGGCGGCTGGACGCGCGTGGATGCCGGCGGCCAGCAGGGCTGGGTGCGCGTATTCCACCTGCGCTTCCCCGCGAGCGCCGAGGCGGCGGCCTCCTCCGGCGGCGGGCTGGGTTCGCTCACCTCGGCGCTCGGCTTCGGGCGGCAACGCAGCCAATCGACCACCATCGCCACCACCGGGATCCGCGGCCTGTCGCCGGAGGACCTCAAGAACGCGAGCCCCGACGCCGAAGCGTTGAGGCGCATGCAATCGTTCCGTGCCGACCAGGCCGCGGCCGAGCGCTTCGCGCGCGAGGGCAAGCTCTCGCCGGTCACTATCGACTATTCCGAAGGAGGGCGCCGATGAGAGCCATCCTGATCGCGTTGCTGTTCGCCGCCTCCCTGCCTGCCGCCGCGCAGTTCGATTTCGGCCGCATCCTCAACAAGACGATCGAGACCACCAAGAAACTCCAGGAAGCCAACAAGGAATTCTCCACCGAGGACGAGATCGCGCTCGGCAACGGAGTCACCGCCGGCGTGCTCGGCGCGACCAAGCTTCACGCCGACCAGAACCTGCAGCGCTACGTGAACCGCGTCGGCAAATGGCTCGCGATGCACTCCGACCGCGCCGACCTGCCGTGGAGCTTCGGCGTGATGGATACGGAGACCCTCAACGCCTTCGCGATGCCGGGCGGCAGCGTCCTGGTGTCGCACGGGCTCATCAAGCGCCTCGCGAGCGAGTCGGAGCTCGCAGGCGTGCTCGCGCACGAGATCGCGCATGTGGTGAAGAAGCACCAGCTCTCCGCCATCCAGTCGACCCTGAACAGCGACGTCTGGTCGAGCCTCGGCAAGGACGCCGCGGGCCAGGCCATCGGCCGGCGCGGGGGCGACGCATTCGGCTTGAAGGGTGCCGCGGCGAACGCCGGCGTCGAAGCGGTGAAGAGCGGCGTCTTCCTGCGCCCGCTCGATCGCGGCATGGAATACGAGGCCGACCGGATGGGCGTGGTGATCGCGGCGCGCAGCGGCTACGACCCCTACGGCCTCGTCGCGGTGCTCTCGATGCTCGCCCAGGTGAAGGGCGATGGCTCGGGTGCGGCGATCTTCGACACCCACCCCGCGGCCTCCGACCGGATCTCCGAGCTCGAGAAGTTCATGCCCGGGAGTGTCGAGCGCTTCGCTTCCCAACCGCAGGTCGAGGCGCGCTTCCGGCAGGTGGTCGGGAAGTAGTCAAAAAGGCGCGCGACATGGGGTCAGAGCCCAATGTCGTGACACAGCTGGGCCGAGGTCGGATCTCGCGCATGAATTGGGGTCTGACCCCACGTCATCACGCAGCGACCACCTTCTTGCGAGCGTGAAGCGCGTCGGCGGCGTGCAGGCCCGCGTAGGCCTGGTGGGCAGCGGCTTCCGCCTCGCCGACCTTGATCGGCAATCCCATGTCCATGAGGACCGAGCCGAGCGCCGACAGGCACAGCATCACGTTGTCGGGCCGGCACGAGTAGCCCATCAGCCCGAAACGCCAGATCTTGCCCTTCAGCGGTCCCAGGCCCGCCCCGATCTCGATGCCGAACTCGTTCAGCAGCGTCTTGCGAACCAGCTCCTCGTCGACGCCGTCGGGGCAGCCTACCGCGTTCATCTGCGGGAGCTGGTAGGGGTCGGCCACGCGGAACTTGAGGCCCATCGCCTCGAGGCCCGCTTTCAACGCCACGTGGTGGCGGCGATGGCGCGCCCATCCCTGCTCGAGGCCTTCTTCCTTGATGAGCAGCAGCGCCTCGTGCAGCGCGAAGAGCGAGTTGGTGGGCGCCGTATGGTGGTAGGTGCGCGTCGTCGCCCCCCAGTAGCCGAGCAGCAGGTTCATGTCCATGAACCAGCTGTGGATCTTGTCCTTGCGGCTCCTCACGTGCTCGACCACGCGCTCGTTGAACGAGACCGGCGACAGGCCGGGCGTGCACGAGAGGCATTTCTGGCTCGCCGAATAGATCGCGTCGATGCCCCACTCGTCCACGCGCACCGGCGTTCCCGCGAGCGAGGTCACCGCGTCCACGATCACCATCGCGTCGTGCTTGTGGGCGATCTGGGTGAGCGCCTTCGCGTCGGACTGCGCGCCGGTCGAGGTCTCGGCATGCACGAACGCGAGCACCTTCACGCCCGGGTTCTTGCGGAACGCATCTTCCACCTTCTGGGGATCGACGGGCTTGCCCCATTCGTCGTCGACCACGATCGCGGTGCCGCCGCAGCGCTCGACGTTCTCGATCATGCGGCCGCCGAAGACGCCGTTGCGCGCCACGATCACCTTGTCGCCGGGCGCCACCATGTTCACGAAGCAGTACTCCATGCCGACCGAGCCCGGGCCCGAGACCGGGAAGGTGAGCGCGTTGTCGGTCTGGTAGACGTAGCGCAGCAGGGTCTTGAGCTCCTCCATCATCTCGACGAACACCGGGTCGAGGTAGCCGATCGCCGGCTGGCTCATGGTGGTGAGCACGCGCGGATGGATCTCGGTGGGGCCCGGGCCCATGAGCGTGCGCTGCGGCGGGTGGAACGAGGTGATCTTCTTGCTGGCGGCAATCTGCTTGAGGGTCATTTCGAGACTCGGATCGGGAAGGTCGTGGGCGTTGCGGGATCCATCTGCAGTCTCACGAAGTCGTGCAGCTGGCGGTCGAGGAGGTGCGAGGGGGCGACATTGGCGAGGGCGGTGAAGATCGATTCGACGCGGCCGGGTTCGCGGCGCTCCCAGTCGCGCAGCATCGCCTTCACCTGCTTCCTCTGCAGCAGCTCCTGGGAGCCGCACAGGTCGCACGGGATGATCGGGAACGCGCGCATCGCGCGATAGGCCTCGAGGTCGGCCTCCTCCACATAGGCGAGCGGGCGGATCACCACATGCTTGCCGTCGTCGGAGACGAGCTTGGCCGGCATCGACTTGAGCTTCCCTGCGTGGAAGAGGTTGAGGAAGAAGGTCTCGAGGATGTCGTCGCGGTGGTGACCCAGCGCGATCCGAGTGGCGCCCACTTCGGTGGCGACGCGGTAGAGTGCGCCGCGTCGCAGCCGCGAGCACAGGCCGCACATCGTCTTGCCCTCGGGGATGACGCGCTTCACCACGCTATAGGTGTCCTGGACCTCGATGCGAAACGGCACGCCGAGGGAGGTGAGGTAGTCGGGCAGCACATGCTCGGGAAACCCGGGATGACGCTGGTCCAGGTTCACGGCGATGAGCTCGAACGGCACCGGCGACTTCTGCCGCAGGCGCATCAGGACGTCGAGCAGCGCGTAGCTGTCCTTGCCTCCCGACAGGCACACCATCACCTTGTCGCCGGCCTCGATCATCGAGAAATCGGCGATCGCCTGGCCCACGAGGCGGCGCAGGCGCTTGGCGAGCTTGGCGCCCTCGAAGTCGGCCTTGCGGGTGTCGGGTGCGGCGGTGGAAGTCATGGCCCTAGATGTGGATTCCGCGCCCGCCGTCCACGGCGAGGATCTGGCCGGTCACGAACGGGGCATCGAAGAGGAGATATTTTACCGCGCCGGCCACGTCGCCCGGCCCGCCGATCTTCCTGAGGGGGGTCTGCTCGATGATGCGGCTCCTCTCCGAGGGCGCGAAATGCTCGTCGCCGTCGGGCCACAGGATCGCGCCGGGCGCCACGCCGTTCACCCGCACCTCGGGCCCGAGCTCGAGCGCGAGCGAGCGCGTGAGGCCCGCCAGGCCGCTCTTGGCCACGGAGTAGACGATGAAATCCTTGAGCGGGCGCTCGGCGTGGATGTCCACCAGGTTCACGATCGCCCCGCGCGCCTCGCGCAGGTACGGGGCCGCGGCCTGGGAGAGAAAGAGCGGAGCGCGCAGGTTGCTGCCCATCAGGTCGTCCCACTCGCCGGCCCCGATGGAGCCGAAGGGGGTCGGGTAGAACGAGGAGGCGTTGTTGACCAGCCCGTCGAGGCGCCCGAATGCGTGGGCGGCCTCCTCGACCACCCCGGCGAGGGCATCGAGCTCGAGGAGGTCGGCCTGGACGATGGCGCACGAGCCCGAGCGGGTGGCGTTCAGCTCGTCGGCGAGCTGCTCCGCCTCGGCGCGCGAGCGGTGGCAGTGGAGCACGACGCGGCTGCCGGCGCCGTGCAGGCCGCGGGCGATGGCGGCGCCGATGCGCCGCGCCGCGCCGGTGATGAGGACCGCGCCATCCTGCATGCTATATTCCGCCGCACCCGAGAAAAACGAATGCGAAGTGTAGCCGAAGGCTCCGCGATGGCGTTCTCTTCCGATCCGATGCTGCCCTCGCCGTCCGCCGACGCGGCCGCCCATTCGAGGCGCCTCGCCGAGCACATCGCGTCGGTCATCGCCGCCGAAGGCGACTGGATGCCGTTCTCGCGCTTCATGGAGCTCGCGCTGTACGCGCCGGCAATGGGCTACTACAGCGCCGGCTCACGCAAGTTCGGGGGCGAGGGCGACTTCGTCACGGGGCCTGAAATCTCCGACATGTACGCGAAGTGCGTCTCGCGCCAGGCGCTGCAGGTGCTCGAGGCCACGGGCGGCGACGTGCTCGAGCTGGGACCGGGATCGGGGGTCCTCGCCGCGGACCTCTATGGTGAGCTCAAGTCGGTTGGCCGCGCACCGCGCAACTATCTCCTGCTCGAGGTGAGCCCCGACCTGCGCGAGCGCCAGCGCGCGCGCATCGCCGAGCGCTTCCCCGGCGACCTCGACCACTTCACCTGGATCGACCGCCTGCCGGACAAGATCCGCGGGCTGGTGATCGCCAACGAGGTGCTCGACGTGGTGCCGTTCGCGCTGGTGCATCGCAGGGACGGCGAGTTGTACGAGCGCGGGGTGGTCGTGAGCGAGTCGGGCTTCGCCTGGGACGACGAGCGCATGCCCGAGGGCGAGCTGCGACGGCGCACCGCCGCGGTGCTGCCTCCGGGCGACTACGACTACCTCACGGAGATCGGCCTTGCGGCCGAAGGGCTGGTGCGCACCATCGCGCACTCGCTGGAAGCGGGTGTGGCGCTCTTCATCGATTACGGCTTCTCCGAGCGCGAGTTCTACCATCCGCAGCGCTCGATGGGGACGCTGCGCTGCCACTATCGCCATCGTTTCCACGGGGACCCGTTTTTCCTGCCCGGCCTGCAGGACATCACGGCCCACGTCGATTTCACCGCCATGGCGCGCGCGGCAGAGCAGGGGGGCGCCGAGGTCGAAGGTTTCACCACCCAGGCCTATTTCCTGATCTCCTGCGGCCTCGCGGTGCTGGTCTCCGCCGGGGATCCCACCGCCACGCTGTCGCGGCTGAAGGCCACGAGCGCCGTCCACCGCCTCATCAGCCCGTCCGAAATGGGCGAGCTCTTCAAGGTGATGGGGATCGTGAAGGGCATGGACGGCCCGCTGCTCGGGTTCCAGTCGGCACGCCACCTGCCGTTGTAGAGCGCGGGCCCTCGAGAGTCAGCCCCGCAGCGCCGCCAGCACCTCGTCGAGCATCTTCTTCGCGTCGCCGAAGAGCATCCGGTTGTTCTCCTTGTAGAAGAGCGGATTGTCGACGCCGGCGTAGCCCGAAGCCATGCTGCGCTTCATCACGATCGACGCATGCGCCTTCCACACCTCCAGCACCGGCATGCCGGCGATCGGGCTCGACGGGTCGTCCTGCGCGCTCGGGTTCACGATGTCGTTCGCGCCGATGATCATGGCGACGTCGGTTTCGGGGAAGTCCTCGTTGATCTCGTCCATCTCCATCACGATGTCGTAAGGAACCTTCGCCTCGGCGAGGAGCACGTTCATGTGGCCCGGCATGCGTCCCGCGACCGGGTGGATGCCGAAGCGCACGATCTTGCCGAGGTCGCGCAGCCGCTTGGTGATCTCGTACACCGTGTGCTGCGCCTGGGCGACGGCCATCCCGTAGCCCGGAACGATGATGACGCTCTTCGCCTCCTTGAGGAGATCGGCGGTTTCCTGCGCGCTCACCGAGACCACTTCGCCCGCCGGCTGCGCCGCCGCTGCGCCCGACGGGGCGGGCGCCCCGCCGCCGAAGCCGCCCGCGATCACGCTCAGGAAGTTGCGGTTCATCGCGCGGCACATGATGTAGGAGAGGATCGCGCCGCTCGAGCCGACCAGCGCGCCGGTGACGATCAGAAGGTCATTCGAGAGCATGAAGCCGGTGGCCGCCGCCGCCCACCCCGAGTAGCTGTTCAGCATCGAGACGACCACCGGCATGTCCGCGCCCCCGATCGCCATCACCATGTGCACGCCGAAGAGGAGGGCGATCACGGTCATCACGACGAGCGGCAGCATGCCCTGCTGGATGGAAGTGGCGCGCAGGAACGCGTAGCCGAACCAGATCACGGCGATGAGGCCGGCGAGGTTCAGCCAGTGGCGCGCCGGCAGCAGCAGGGGCTTGCCGCCGATGCGTCCCGAGAGCTTGCCGAACGCGATCACGGAGCCGGACAGGGTGACGGCACCGATCAGCACGCCGATGTACACCTCCATGTGATGGATCTTGATCTCCGCCGGCGACATGCCCGCGGACGCCGTCGGGTCGATGTAGCTCGCGTATCCCACGAGCACCGCGACCAGGCCGACCAGGCTGTGCATGAACGCCACCAGCTCGGGCATCTGCGTCATCTTGACGGTGCGCGCGAGATAGAGGCCGACGGCGCCCCCCGCGACCAGCGCGATGGCGACCCAGGCGATGCCACCGGAGGTGACTCGCGGGCCGAATACGGTGGCCAGCACGGCGATCGCCATGCCGATCATCCCGTACAGGTTGCCGCGGCGTGAGGTTTCCGGGTTGGACAGGCCGCCGAGGCTCAGGATGAACAGGATGGTCGCGGCGATGTAGGAGACGGTAGCGAGGCTGGCGGACATGGGGGTGGTTTCCTACTTGCGGAACATCGACAGCATGCGTTGCGTCACCGCGAAGCCGCCGAACATGTTGATGGCCGCGAGCGCGATGCCCACGACCGCGAGCCAGCGGATGGTGTCATCGGGACGAACGGTTGCGCCGGCGACGGCGGCGATCGCCGGGGGGGCGATCTGCACCAGGGCGCCGATGACGATGATGCTGCTGATGGCGTTGGTCACGCTCATGAGCGGCGTGTGCAGCGCCGGCGTCACGTTCCACACCACCATGTAACCGACGAAACATGCGAGCACGAACACGGTGAAGTGCCCGAGGAATGCCGCCGGGGCGTAGGCGCCGATCAGCAGGAACACGACCGCGGCGACCGCGAACAGGATCGCGAGGCTGCGCGCCGCCATCGGCTCGCCGCCGCCATGCCCGTGGCCCTTTTTCTTCTCGGCGACGACGGCCGGCGTGGCCGCGGCGCCCGCCTTGGCGGGGGGCGCCGCCGAGAGCTTCGGCGCCGGCGGCGGCCAGGTCACGGCGCCGTCCTTGATGACGGTGGTGCCGCGGATGACCTCGTCGTCCATGTTCACGTTGTAGACCCCGTCCTTCGCCTTGGTGAGGTCTTCGGAGAGGCGGAAGAGGTTGGTCGCGTAGAGCGTGCTCGACTGGGTCGCGAGCCGGCTCGGCAGGTCGGTGTAGCCGATGATGATGACGCCGTGCTTGGTCACGACCTTGCCCGGCTCGGTGAGCTCGCAGTTGCCGCCCTGCTCGGCGGCCATGTCGACGATGACGCTGCCCGGCTTCATCGATCGCACCATCTCCGCGGTGATGAGCTTCGGCGCGGGCTTGCCGGGAATCAGCGCCGTGGTGATGATGATGTCGACTTCCTTCGCCTGTTTCGCGAACGTTTCGCGCTG
>JANMYH010000162.1:0-2544 GCA_031381925.1 Burkholderiales bacterium
CCGCGGCAACGGCCCCGGCGACCGCTGCACCTGCTCCCGCAGGAGCTGTCGCCCCCGCGCCGGCGGGGGCCCAATCACCTGCCCCGGCCGCAACGGCAGCCCCCGCGCCCACGCCCAACAAGGGCGACGTGGCGTGGATGATGACCGCGACGGCCCTGGTGCTGTTGATGAGCGTGCCGGCCCTGGCGCTCTTCTACGGCGGCATGGTGCGCTCGAAGAACATGCTGTCGATGCTGATGCAGGTGTTCGTGGTGTTTTCCCTGATCACGGTGCTGTGGTGCGTCTATGGTTACAGCCTCGCCTTCACCGAGGGCAACGCGTTCTTCGGCAGCCTCACCGACCGGCTCTTCCTGAAGGGCACGTTCGATTCCACCAAGGGCGAGTTCGCCATGGCGGCGACGTTCTCGAAGGCGACGCCGATCCCGGAGCTGCTGTTCGTCGCGTTCCAGGCGACGTTCGCGGCGATCACCTGCTGCCTGATCCTGGGCGCCTTCGCCGAGCGCGTGAAGTTCGCGGCGGTGCTGGTGTTCGTGGTCCTGTGGTTTACCTTCGCCTACGCGCCGATCGCGCACATGGTGTGGTTCTGGGCGGGCCCGGACGCTTACACCGCGGCCGGCGTCGTCGACGCAACCAACGCGAAGGCCGGCTACATCTGGCAGATGGGCGCGTTGGACTTCGCGGGCGGCACCGTGGTGCACATCAACGCCGGTATCGCAGGCCTGGTCGGCGCGTACCTCGTGGGCAAGCGCATCGGCTGGGGCCGTGAGGCGATGACGCCGCACAACCTGCCGATGACGATGATCGGTGCCTCGTTGCTGTGGTTCGGCTGGTTCGGGTTCAACGCGGGCTCCGCGCTGGAGGCGAACAACACCGCCGTGCTCGCGTTCATGAACACGTTCCTCGCCACCGCGTGCGCCGTGCTCTCGTGGAGCTTCTTCGAGTGGATCTTCAAGGGCAAGCCCTCGATGCTCGGTGCCGCTTCGGGCGCGGTGGCGGGCCTGGTGGCGATCACGCCGGCCGCGGGCAACGTCGGCATCCCGGGCGCGTTCTTCATCGGCGCGATCGCGGGCGTGGTCTGCCTGTGGGGAGTCTCGGGCCTGAAGAAGCTGCTGAAGGCCGACGACTCGCTCGACGTGTTCGGAGTCCATGCGGTGGGCGGCATCGTGGGCGCGCTGCTCACGGGCGTCTTCTGCTCGCCCGACCTCGGCGGCCCCGGCTACGTGAGCGATTGGGTCACGGGCGCAGTCACCAAGGCGGCGGACTACTCGATCATGTCGCAGGTCATCGTGCAGGCCAAGGCGGTGGGCATCACCATCGTCTGGTCTGGAATCGTCGCCGCGGTCGCATTCAAGATCGCCGACATCCTCATCGGTCTGCGCGTGCCGGAAGAGGAAGAGCGCGAGGGCCTGGACATCACGGCCCACGGGGAGAGCGCCTACAACTGACCGATTCACGGTTCGGACGGAAAACGGGCGAGCGATCGCCCGTTTTCCTTTGGTGCACCGGAAATGCGCTCCGCACGTTGGAGGGGGCTCCGGAACCAACAGCCGACGTCGGGCTCCAAAGCCAAGCTGTATAATTTTCAAATGCTTACGTCCGGAATACCCCCCATTGCCTAAGCGCCTCGGAGAAATCCTCGTCGAGCGGGGCAAGCTCGACCCCACCAACCTCGAGCGCGCTCTCAAGCTGCAGGAAGGCGAGTCGCGCGAGAAGATCGGCGTGATCCTGCTGCGCCTCGGCATGGTCTCGGGTCGCGATCTCGCCGACGCCCTTGCCGAGCAGCTCGACCTGCCGCTCGCCCACGCCGCCGACTACCCCGAGCTCCCGCTCATGGAAGAGCGCCTGTCGCCCAAGTTCCTGCGCGACGCCCAGGTGGTGCCATTGCGCGAGGACGACGACGAGCTGGCGCTAGCGATCGCCGATCCCACCGATTCGTACGTGCTTTCGGCGGTGCAGATGGCCTCCGGCAAGCGCGTGCGCCCGTTCATCGCCGCACCCAATGAGATCGAGGCCGCGCTCGAACGCCTGTATGGCGGCGGCCGATCGTCGATGGGCCAGATCGTGGACAACATCTCCACGCGCGACGAGGAGCAGGATTTCGGCGACATCGCGCACCTGAAGGACCTCGCCTCCGAAGCCCCTGTCATCCGCCTGGTGAACCTGGTGCTCACCAAGGCGCTCGAATCGCGCGCCTCCGACATCCACATCGAGCCCTTCGAGAATCGCCTGGTCGTGCGCTACCGCATCGACGGAGTGCTGCACGAGGTCGAGTCGCCGCCGCGGCGCCTGTCGGCCGCGGTCATCTCGCGCGTGAAGATCATGGCGTCCCTCGACATCGCCGAGCGGCGCCTGCCCCAGGACGGGCGCATCAAGCTGCGCATCCAGGGCAAGGAAATCGACCTACGCGTGTCCACCATCCCCACCATGCACGGCGAGAGCGTGGTGATGCGGATCCTCGACAAGGGCGGCGTGCCGCTCAACTTCGAGTCGCTCGGCTTCGAAGGCGCCTCGCTCGAGCGCTTCATCGAGGCGCTCGACCAGGTG
>JANMYH010000240.1:0-15065 GCA_031381925.1 Burkholderiales bacterium
GCCGTTCTTGAGGACCACCGCCTCGGTATCGCGCTCGAGCGCGTGGCCGAAGGCGTAGTCGGCGGTCACGAAGAACCAGGTGTCGCCGCCGGTCTTGACGATCGCCTTGCCGGTGCCGTTGGCCAGCATCCAGGTGTCGTAGGTCCAGTGGACCGTATTGGGAGAGCACGCCTTGCCCGTCAGGTCCGAGGACGCCGCGCCGGAGTTGATGAACGCCTTGCCCTTGTCCTTGGTGATCTGGTTCACGGCCAGGGCCACGCCCGAGTTGGGCGTGTCGACGATCACGTCGACGCCCTCGGAGTCGTACCACTTGTTCGCGATCTGCGAGCCGACGTCGGCCTTGTTCTGGTGGTCGGCGAAGATCACCTCGACATTGAGGCCCTTGTCCTTCGCCTTGAAGTCCTCGATCGCCATCCGGGCGGCGATGACCGAGCCCTGGCCCGACAGGTCCGCATACAGGCTGGACTGGTCGTTCAGGATGCCGATCTTCACCACGTTGCCGGAAATCTGGGCGTGCGCCGCGCCGGCCGAAAGGGCCAGGGCCGCGGCGGCAACCAATATTTTTCGCTGGAAATTCATTGCAATGACTCCTCGTGAGTTCGATTGAGACTACACACCCAAATACTCGTGAAGCATCTGCGTCTTCGATTCGAGTTCCGCTGCGGCAAACGTCTCCGCGATCTTGCCGTGCTCCATCACGTAATGCCGGTCCGCCAACGGCGCGGCAAACCGGAAGTTCTGTTCCACCAGCACGATGGTGAAGCCGCGCTCCTTGAGCTTCACGATAACGCGCCCGAGCGCCTGCACGATGACCGGCGCGAGGCCTTCGGTGATCTCGTCGAGGAGCAGCAGGTTGGCCCCCGTGCGCAGGATCCGCGCCATTGCGAGCATCTGCTGCTCCCCGCCCGAGAGTTTGGTGCCCTGCGCGGTCTTGCGGCGCTCGCGCAGGTTGGGAAACATTTCGTAGATTTCATCGACGCTCATGCCGCCCTTGGCGATCTCGGGAGGCAGCGTGAGGTTCTCCTCGACCGACAGGCTCGAGAAGATGCCGCGTTCCTCGGGGCAATAGGCGATGCCGAGGTGCGCGATCCTGTAGGTGGGCCAGCCGATGGTCTCCACGCCGTTCACCTTGATCGAGCCCGCGCGCCGCCCGACCAGCCCGAGGATCGACTTGAAGGTCGAGGTGCGGCCCGCGCCGTTGCGCCCGAGGAGGGTGACCACCTCGCCCTTGTGCACCGTCAGGTCCACGCCGTGCAGCACGTGCGACTCGCCGTACCACGCGTTCAACCCCGCGATCCGCAGGACCTCTTCAGCCATGCGCGGTCCCCATGTACGCCTCGATCACCTGCGGATTGGCCGAGACCTCGGAATACGGTCCCTCGGCCAGGACGGCGCCGCGCTGCAGTACCGTGATGGTGTCGCAGATCCCCGAAACCACGCTCATGTTGTGCTCGACCATCAGGACCGTTCGTCCCGCGGCGACTTCCTTGATGAGGTCCTTCACGCGGTCCACGTCCTCGTGACCCATGCCGGCGGTGGGCTCGTCGAGCAGCATGAGCTCCGGGTCCATCGCGAGCGTGGTGGCGATCTCGAGCGTACGCTTGCGGCCGTAGGCGAGGCTGCCCGCCGGGATGCGCGCGAACGGCTCGAGCCCCACGCGCTCGAGGAGCTCCGTGGCGCGGGCGTTCAGCACGTCGAGGGACTTCTCACGCTTCCAGAAGTGGAAGCTCGTGCCGAGGGCGCGCTGCAGGGCGATGCGCACGTTCTCGAGCACCGTGAGATTGGGAAACACCGCCGAGATCTGGAACGACCGGATGATGCCGCGTCGCGCCACGTCGGCGGGCTGGTCGCTGGTGATGTCCTTCCCGTTGAAGAGAATTTCGCCCCGCGTGGGCGGCAGGAACTTGGTGAGCAGGTTGAACGTGGTGGTCTTGCCGGCGCCATTGGGCCCGATGAGCGCATGGATGGTGCCACGCCGAACCTTGAGGTTCACGTTGTCGACCGCCACGAAGCCCTTGAATTCCTTCGTGAGGCCGCGCGTTTCGAGGATGGTATCGCCGGTCATCGAGAGCACGGGAAATGCACCGTCGTACCCGTGCGCTCGGGTCGCAGGCGCTGGTGGAATTGTTCGCGAATGCTACCGCACGCCATCGGCGGTGAGCAAGGCGCTGGATGAAGAAATATCCCTATTAAATCAGGATTTACGCCAAAAGTGTCCGGCTAGCCGGACACCGTGTCAGCCCCCGCCGCCAGGGCGCCCGAATGCGACGGCTCCCTGATTGCCTCCCATGTTGTACATCATTCCAGCACGCTGGCCGGTTCGGCCGGTGAAGAAACCGTCGAAGCTTCCCGCCGCATTGACCCCGCAGCCCGGCGTGCAGGTGAGCTGCAGCGGCGCCGGGTTGGGGTTGCCCGGGATCGGGGCGCCCGAGAACGCGCCGAAATACTGGTCGCGGTAGATCGGCATGTTGGTCGCGGACCCGTTCCACGTCTGGCCGTTGATACCGATGTTCACCGTCGCGCTGACCGTGCGGTTGCTGAAGTTGGCATCGAGGCTCGCCAAATTGAGCGCACCCACATGCCCGCTGATGTCCGTGGGTCGCGTGGAGCCGATCACTGCATAGACGGCGCTCCCGCTCAGTGGCAGTGCCACGGGGCCGCTTTGCGTGCCGGCGAAAATGTAGTGCAGGCTGCGACTGGCAAGGTTGAGCTGCTGCGAGCCACTGGCGCCGCTGATCGTCGCCACACCGCCTCCCCAACGCCCCCAGATCATGCCCGTCTCGAGGTCGACGCCCGACTCGACGACCTGGGCCGTGCCGAGCGAGTAGGTCGAATGGGTGCCGAGGCCGGCGTAGGGACCGCTGAACGCGGTGGCGCGGCCCTGTGCGTCCGCGGTGACTTCATCGGGCCGATTGGTGGTGGCGTACGTCCGGATGAAATCGGCGAGCGTGCCGTTGGGATCCGAAATGCGCCCTTCCCGGTACGGAGCCGCGCCGTCCTGGGGGATTGCGCTGAGCGCCGCGACCCCGGCGACGATGTTCCAGTTGGACGGGCTGGTCGAGGTCGTGTCGCTGATGCCGTAGCCCACGATCGCCGCGCCGATGCCGGTGCCGACGAAGCTGCCGGCGAAGCTGCCCGTAAGGCGCGGGTTGCCGTCCGAGCTCTGCCCGGCGCCGTTGGTGATCGTCAGGCGATCGTCGGTCGAGCCGGTGAAGGTGTTGAGCGAAATCGGCACGTTGCTCGCGCTCATGTTCCAGGCCCCGCCCGCCCCGCCGGTTCCTGCGGGCATGCTGACGGAGGCATCGAAGTCGAGGGTGCGGTTGCTGAAATTGACGCCGAGCGTCATCGACCCGAGCGAGCCCGCGATGTTGTTCTGGTTGGTCGGCGAGGTCGCCGCCGCGAGGGAGTAGGTGACCGTTCCCGTCAGGACATCGGCGAGGTAGGTGGGGTAGCCCGACGGCGCGTTGATCCAATGGATGCTGCCCGGGAATGCGGCGCCGGAACCCGGTCCGAAGAAGCCGATCGAGGCCCCCGCCCAGCGGCCCATGCGGATGAGCGCTCCGTTGAGCGTCACGGTGTTCGACTCCGCGAGCGTCCCGCCCTCGATGGTGGGCGAAACGCCCCCCTGGTAGGTGTCGAAGCGGCGCAGCGCGGTGCCCTCGTTCACGACATCACGGCCCAGGGATTGCGAGAAGAACGGTGACCCCACCGTGACCACGATATCGCGCAGCTGCTGCGGATCGGCGGACAGGTTGCCCGAGGCATCGATCGTCGGGAATCCGAGCCCGTTGTTGCCGACGATCGGCACCGTCGTCTGCTGGGAGGGCGGCAGCGACTGGTTGTCGCTCGGGGCGAAGTTGCGCGTCTCGCCGGCCGCCGAGCCCGGGGCCGCGCTGTCGGTCTTGCCGCCCCGCATGTTGGTGGCGACATCGGCGATGAATCGCGGCGTAGGAATGTAGCGCGGCGGAAGCGAGCCGGCCACGAGTACGGTCTGGCCCGGACCCGTGATGAGCGTCGCCGCCCCGCCCTGCTGGGCGGGGGTGCCCGGGGGCCCGCCCGCGAGCACGTTGGTGATGGCGTGGCTGCCGTCGATGGTGTGGTTCACGGTGAGGGATCCCTCGCCGCGCGCCTCACCCGTCACGCTCTCGTCGCAATCGGGGGCCTCGCACGCGTAGAGGATGTTGCCGGAGCCGCGGATGCCGACCGTGGCCACACGCGTCTTCATCACGAATTTTTCGCGATTGCTCGAGGCGATCAGGCCGGTGAAGGTACGAAGCGTGCCCTTGATGAGGTTCAGCACGCTGCCCTGGTCGGAGTCGCGCCGATCGGGATAGGCCTCGATCAGGAACTGGGTCGACGGGCGCAGCGACAGCCGGGCCTGGTCGACCATGGTGAGCTGCGCCATGCCGTTGGTGCCGGTCACGATGCGATCGCCCGCATCGACCGCGGTGCCGCGCGCCGGCGCCACACGCTGGCCGTTGGCCTTGGTGAGGCTCACGTCGCCGACCACGAAGGTGAACTCTCCGCTGGCAGCGCCGGCGCACAGCGGCACCGCAGCGACCACACCTGCGGCGAGAAGGCACTGGAGTTCCCTGGAAAGGATTCGATTCATGGCGATTCTCCGGGCTAGAACGTGTCGCAGCGAACCGCCGAGCTGATCTCGTGGCGGCTGAAATCGTAAATGTCGATGTTGGAGCTGTTGTGCGAGAAAGCGTACTGGGTGCGCAGCGAGCAGCGCTCCCGGAACTGCCACGACACGCCGAAAGCGGCTTCGGCGTAGGTATCGCGGCCGTTCTCGACCTGCGTGGAGCGCGCGAACGAATCCTTGTCGCGGCGGTGGATGAGCGCGAGCGCGTTGAAGACCTGGACCTTGGGCGTGAGCGAGAATTGAAGGTAGCTGCGCACACCGATGAGGTTCTTGCTCTTGGTGGTCACGCCGTCTGCGAACTTGTTGGATGCGCGGTCCTCGCTCACGAAACCGGTCAGGTAGAGCAGCGGGATTCCCGCGCGCTCGAAGCTGCGCAGCCACGACACCGACGCAAACAGCTGGTCGAAGTCTTCGATCTCGTTTTCGGGGAACTTGATGCTGTTGACCGAGACCGCGGCTCCCAACTGGGTCTTGGTGTCGATCGAGTGGCGCCAATCCAGGGTAATCCCGCCCATCCGCCGGTCGTTGGTCTGCTTCGGGTCGCCCGGCGCGCCGCCTTCCTGGTTGAACATCAGGTAGGAGGCCGTGGTGCGCCACTGGTTCTGGCCGCTATTGAGCGCGCCGCCGAGGCGCACCTCGGCCGCCGCCGAATTGAAGTCGGATTCCCCGCGATAGGCGCGGCCTTTCAGCTCGCCGCCGGCGAAGAGGCTAAAGCCGCGGCCGAGCGGCCGCGAATACTCGGCGCCCACCGCGCCCTGCATGAAAGCCGCCGAGCGCTTGATGGCGTTCCCGGTCGGCTCGATCCCGACCAGGTTGAAAGCCTGCTGGGCCGCGGACCCGAAGTCGGTGGGCACCCCGGTGATGTTCGAGTCGTAGCCCAGGCCGAGCTCCCCGAACCCGGTCCAGCCCGCCTGGGTCTGGTGCTTGCGCGCCTGGATCGCCTCGAGGTAGCGGTTGATCGACTGCTGCGCGGCCGGGGGCGGATTGGCCGCACGCAACCGGACGAAGCCCGCCTCGGCGAGGTCGTAGGAGCCCGCGGCGTAATACGCACGCGACAGATCCATCTGGGCGCCGGCATGGCCCGGCACGACCGCGAGGACGCGCTCGAAGGCCACGATCGCCTCGTCGTTGCGGCCGCTGTCGAGGGCGGAGACACCGAGCAGGTAATCGAACTCGGGCTCGCCGCTGAGCGTGGACTCCAGCGGGGAGAGCTCCGCATAGGCCTGGCGCGCATTGCCGGAGGCGAGCATGCCCCGAGCGCGCTCGATGGCCTGGGGATCGGCGAGTGCCGGAAGGCACGCCGTCGCGCAGACGAAGGCAACGAGAGTTACTACACGAAACCGTGCGCGCCCATCCATGAGCTTTTCCTTGTTTTTTTGCCTGGGAGCCGCCCTCCCATGAGGATCGCCAATCCGGCGAAAACGGCTCTAGGGCGATGTTATTCCTGTGATAATCACCGGGCAAGGCTTTTCGGAGCGGATCATGAACGATCAATCACTTACGCCGCCATTGCTTCGCACCACGGTGGAGCAGGTGGCCACCCTGGTGCTGAACCGTCCCCGGCAATACAACGCCCTGTCGGGGGGCCTCCTGGCGGCGCTGCATGGCGAGCTCGACGCGATCGCCGCCGACGAATCGGTCCGGGTGGTGATCGTCACGGGTTCCGGCAACGCGTTTTGCTCGGGCCATGATCTCAAGGAGATGCGCGCGCTCGGCTCGCCTGCGGAGGTCGAGGCGCTCTTCGCGGCCTGCAGCGCGATGATGCAGAAAATCGTGGCCCTCCCGCAGCCGGTGATCGCCGTCGTGAACGGCCTGGCGACGGCCGCCGGTTGCCAACTGGTCGCGCAGTGCGACCTCGCGGTGGCTTCCCGGAACGCCCGCTTCGCGGCCTCGGGGGTGAACCTGGGCCTGTTCTGCTCGACGCCCGCGGTGGCCATCTCCCGCAACCTGTCGCGCAAGCGCGCCGCCGAGATGCTCTTCACCGGCGAATTCATCGACGCACCCACCGCGCTCGACTGGGGGCTGGTCAACCGCGTCGCTCCCCACGAGCAATTGATGGAGACCGCGCTCGAGCTCGCCAACAACCTCAAGGCGAAGCCGCGCGCCGCGCTCGCCCTCGGCAAAGCGCTCTTCTACCGCCAGGTCGAAGCGCCGCTGGCGCGCGCCTACGACGACGCCTCGCGAACCATCGCGGACAACATGGACAGCGACATCGCGCGCGAGGGGGTGGATGCCTTTTTCGCCAAGCGCAGCCCGCGCTGGGAACCCTAGGGCAGGCGCTTTCGGTCCCGCAGGATCTCGCGCGCGGCGTTGTGCCCCGGAACGCCGGTGACACCTCCGCCGGGGTGCGCTCCCGACCCGCACAGGTACAGCCCCGCGAGCGGCATGCGGTAGTCGCCGTGGCCGAGCACGGGGCGGGCGCTGAAGAGCTGGTTCAGCGTGAGCTTGCCGTGGAAGATGTCGCCGCCGACGAGTCCGAAGTCGCGCTCGAGGTCGAGCGGCGTGAGGCAGCGCCGCCCCAGCACCGCGGACTTGAAGTTGGGCGCGAACCGCGTCACCTGGTCGATCACCGCGTCGGCGGCGCGGTCGCGCTCGTCGTCCCAGCTTCTCCCGCCGGGGAGCGAGTACCGGAAATGCTGGCAAAACAGGCTCGCCACGTGCTGCCCGGGGGGCGCGAGGGAATCGTCGACGGTGCTGGGAATCAGCATCTCGACGATCGGCTGGCGCGACCAGCCGGCCTCGCGCGCATCGAGATGGGCGCGGTCCATGAACTCGAGCGAGGGCGCCAGGATGATCCCCGAGCTGTGGTGGGGTTGCGCCGCGCGGCCCGGCAGGCAGCTGAAATCGGGCAGCTCCGAGAGAGCGACGTTCATCCGCAGCGTCGCCGACTCGCTCTGGTAGTTCTCGAAGCTCGCGCGCCACTCGCCCGGCACGTCGGCGAGGAGCGCGAGGAGCGCCCGCGGGTGCGCGTTGGAAACCACGCAGCGCGCTTCGATCGCTTCCCCTGCCTCGAGCGCGACGCCGTGCGCGCGAGCATCTCGCACCAGCACGCGCGCGACGCCCTGCCCGGTGCGGATCTCGACGCCGCGCGCTTGGGCCTCGCGCCGCATCGCCTGCGTGATCGCGCCCATGCCGCCGATGGCGTGGCCCCACGTGCCCTTCTTGCCGTTCACCTCGCCGAACACGTGGTGCAGCAGCACGTACGCGGAACCGGCGGCGTAGGGGCTCGCGAAATTGCCCACCACCGCGTCGAATCCGAAGCACGCCTTGATCGGCTCGCTTTCGAACCAGCGCTCGAGCCATTCGCCCGCCGAAATCGTGAAGAGGTCGAGCACGTCGCGCTTGGCCTGCATCGGCAGCGCATTGAGCGTGCGCCCTGCCTTCCACGCGAGAAACAAATCGTGGATGCCGCCGCCTACGTTGGGGGGCGTCTCAAGCAGGAGGCTGCGCAGCACGTCGGCGACCGTTTCAAGGCGCTCGTAGTACGCAGGCAGGCGCTCGGCATCGCGCTTCGAGAAGCGCGCCACCTCGCGCTGCGTGGACTCGAGCCCGCCGCCCACCTTGATGCATCCGCCGTCGGCAAGCGGCAGGAAGTTGGAGAACGGCCGCTCGACCACGCGCAGGCCATGCTCGGCGAGCTTGAGGTCGCGGATCACCTTGGGATTGAGAAGGCTCACCGTATAGCTTGCGGTGGAGTTCCGAAAGCCCGGATGGAACTCCTCCGTGACCGCGGCTCCACCGACGACCGACCGGCGCTCCACGATGCACACACGCATCCCCGCGGCGGCCAGATAACACGCGCACGTGAGCCCGTTATGCCCCGCGCCGATGACAATGACGTCGTATCGAGCCATCACGGATCGTTGCCACCGCGAAAACGCATCCCAGGTTCGCTCCCTCTGCCTTGGGAGAGGGTGCGCGCCACGTTATCCCAGCAGGAAGCGGCGGACCGCGCCCACCTGAGGGTCGTCCATCAGCATCGGGCAATGGCCAGTGTCGGCGATGACCAGCGCCTCGGTGCGCGGGCGGCCCTTCATCTCCTCGAGCGTCTCGGCGAGCAGCAGGTCGGAGTGCTCCCCGCGAATCACCAGGGCCGGTCCCTTGACCTGCTGCCAGTACCCGCGGAGGTCCACGTCCGCAAGCGGCGCGGCGTGGAAATTCGCGGCGATGCCCGGGTCGTAGCGAAAGCGCCACTTGCCGTCTTCGCCGCGCTTGGCCGAATGGACCGCGAGGTGGCGCCACTGCTCCGCCGTGAGGTGGCCGAACGGGCTCACGGAACGGATGTCGGCCTCGAGCGCATCGATGGTGTCGTAGGGCGATTCCTGGCCGAGATACCGGCCGATGCGCTCGAGCGACGCCTTGGGGACGAGGCAACCCACGTCGTTCATCACGAGCTTGCGAACCGGCGTGCCCGGCATCGCGGCCAGGATCATTCCGAGGATGCCGCCCATCGAAGTGCCGACCCAGTCGAACGACTCGGCGCCGAGCTGCGCGAGCAGCGTCGTGAGGTCGGTGCAGTAGGTGGGGTAGGTGTAGTCGGCGGGGTTGCGCAGCCAGTCGCTGCGGCCGCGGCCGACGATGTCGGGGCACACCACCCGATAGGCGTCGGCAAGGCCGCGCGCGATCGCATCGAAGTCGCGGCCATTGCGCGTCAACCCGTGCACGCACACCAGCACCCGGGGGTTCTTTTCGTCGCCCCACTCCACGTAGCGCATCCAGTGGAAGCCATGGGGATCGAGGCACCTCACCGCCCCTTCACGCATTGTGCTCATGGTGTCTGCATCACTCGATGGCGGCGGTGCTCTTGGCGCGTTCGCGGAGAACGAATTTCTGCACCTTTCCGGTGGAGGTCTTGGGAAGGACCCCGAAGATAACCGACTTGGGCGCCTTGAAGCGCGCCATGCGCGCACGGCAGAACTCGATGATCTCCTCGACGCTTGCCGAGGCGCCCTCCTTCAGCTCGATGAACGCGCACGGGGTCTCGCCCCATTTGGGATCGGGCTGCGCGACCACGGCCGCCATCATCACCGACGGATGCCCGTGCAGCACGTCCTCGACCTCCTGCGAAGAGATGTTCTCGCCGCCCGAGATGATCACGTCCTTCGAGCGGTCCTTGATCTTCACGTAGCCGTCGGGCTGCATCACCGCGAGGTCGCCGGAGTGGAACCACCCCCCGCGGAAAGCCTCCTCGGTGGCCGCATCATTCTTCAGGTACCCCTTCATGGTGATGTTGCCGCGGAACATGATCTCGCCCATGGTCTCGCCGTCGGCGGGTACCGGGCGGAGCGTTTCGGGATCGAGCACCGCCATCGCCTCCTCCAGGAGGTACGCAACCCCCTGGCGGCCGTTGCGGCGCACCTGCTCCTCGATGGGCAGCTCGCTCCACTCAGGGTGCTTGGCGCACACCGCCGCGGGGCCGTAGGTCTCGGTGAGCCCGTAGACATGCGTGATGTCGAAGCCCATCTTGCCCATTCCCTCGATCACCGCGGCCGGCGGGGGGGCGGCTGCGACCAGGCAGTGAACCTCGTGGTCGATGCCGCGCTTCAACTCGTCCGGTGCGTTGAGCAGCATCGAATGCACGATCGGGGCGCCGCAGTAATGGGTGACCCGCTGCGTGCGGATCAGGTCGAGGATCGGCTGCACCTCCACCCTGCGCAGGCACACGTTGGTGCCGGCAGCCGCGGCGACCGTCCAGTTGAAGCACCAGCCGTTGCAGTGGAACATCGGCAGCGTCCACAGGTACACCGGGTGCTTCGGCATCGACCAGTCGAGGATGTTGTTGACCGCGTTCAGGTACGCGCCGCGATAGTGGTACACCACGCCTTTGGGATTGCCCGTGGTCCCCGAGGTGTAGTTGAGCGCGATCGCATCCCATTCGTCGGGCGGGGCGCGCCACTCGAACCCGGGATCGCCCTGGGCGACGAAGTCCTCGTACTCGATCGACCCGACCCGGGTGCCTGCCTCGAAGAGCGCGTCGTCGACATCGACCACCAGCGGCAGGGCCTTCACCAGCTTCAGGGCCTTGGTGATGGTGTCGGCGAACTCGGGGTCGGTGAACAACACCTTGGCCTCGCCATGGTCCAGCATGAATGCGATGGCTTCGGGGTCCAGGCGCGTGTTGAGCGAGCACAGGACCGCGCCGAACATCGCGGGGCCGAAGTGCAGCTCGATCATCGCGGGGACGTTCGGCAGCATCGCGGCCACGGTGTCGCCGCGCTTCACGCCGTGCCGGGCCAGCGCCGAGGCGAGCCGCCGGCAGCGCAGGTACGTCTCGTGCCACGTGCGCCGCACCTCGCCGTGCACGATCGCCGTGCGCAGCGGGTAGGTGTAGGCGGCCTTCGCCAGGAACGACACCGGCGTGAGTGGGGTGTAGTTCGCCTCGTTGCGTTCCAATCCCTTTGCGTAGGGGCTCGTCATGCGATCCTCGTCTGCGCTCGCGCTGTCCGGTCGGCAGCTCGTTCGGCCGCCGCCACCGTGTTACCCAGCAGCATCGCGATGGTCATCGGCCCCACGCCGCCGGGAACCGGCGTAATGAGGGAAGCCACCGGCGCCACCGCGTCGAAGTCGACGTCGCCCACGAGCTTGCCGTCAGGCATCCGGTTGATCCCCACGTCGATCACCACGGCCCCGGGCTTGACCATTTCCGCGCCTATCATGCGCGCCTTGCCGACGGCCGCGACCAGGATGTCGGCCTGGCGCGTCATCGCCGCGAGGTCGCGGGTCTTCGAATGGCAGATCGTGACGGTCGCGCCGGCGTTGAGCAGCAGCAGCGCCATGGGCTTTCCCACGATGGTCGAGCGCCCGACGACCACCGCGTGGCTGCCCTGCACCGCGACGCCCTCGTGCTCGAGCATCTTCATCACGCCCAGGGGCGTGCACGGGTAGGTCGCCGGCTCGCCCACCACCAGCGCGCCGACGTTCTGGTAATGGAAGCCGTCGACGTCCTTCCGTGGCGATATCGCTTCGATCACCGCGCGTGCATCCAGGTGTTTCGGCAGCGGCAGCTGCACCAGCATGCCGTGAATGGCGTCGTCGCCGTCGAGGCGGCGCACGAAGGCGACCAGGTTCGCCTGGGAAATATCCGCGGGGAGTGCGTGGACTTCCGAATGCATGCCGATCGCTTCGCAGGCACGCGCCTTGTTGCGCACGTACACCTTGCTCGCCGGATCGTCGCCCACGATCACCACCGCGAGCCCCGGCGTGATTCCCGCCGCCTTGAGGCGCGCCACGCGGCTCGCGAGCCCCACGCGCAAGCGCTCCGCCAGGCCCTTGCCGTCGATCAGCGTCGCGCTCACGAAAGGTCCCGCGACACCATCGGCCCGCTCTCGACCAACACGCTGTCGACGGGCGCGTCGTGGGCTCCGTGCGGCAGGTTCTCGACCACGAACGCGGCGGGCAGCGCCGTCACGCAGAATGGGCGCGCGCCCCGCGCCGCGAGCAGCTTGTCGAAATATCCCGCGCCATAGCCGAGCCGGAAACACGCGCCGTCCGCGGCGAGCGCCGGGACGAGGGCGAAGTCGACCGCCCTGAAATCGACCGGCTCGCAGCGCTGCGAGTCGGGCTCCGGAATGTTCCAGACTCCGGGCACCAGGTCACGATCGAGGTCCCCGACGGCGTAGAGCTGCAGGCGCCTGGGCGGAGCCGAGATGCGGGGCAGGACGACGACCTTGCCGTCGGCAGCGGCGCGGTCGAGGAAGACCCGCGTATTCCACTCGCTGCCGATGCTCATGGTCGCCAGCACCGAATGCGCGGCCGCGTACTGCGGCAGGCGCACGAGCTGCGCGGTAAGCGCCGACGCGATGCGCGCCCGCGTGGCATCCGGCAGGGCATCGCGGCGAACGATCATCTCCTTCCGGAGCGCGGCCTTCTGTTCGACCATCGCAAGGGTGTTCATCGCAGTCTCACGCGGCCGCGACGGCGTTGCTGAAGGTTGCCACCGCGCGGCGAATGGCGGCGATCTTGGTCTCGGTTTCCTCGAACTCGTCCTCCGGCGTCGAGTCCGCGACGATCCCCCCGCCTGCGTAGAAGCGCAGCTCCCCGCGCGCCACGAGGGTGGTGCGGATCGGGATGTTCATGTCCATGCGCCCGCCCGGGGCGAGGTAGCCGATCGCGCCGCAATAGACCTCGCGGCGGTGGGGCTCGAGCTCGTCGATGATCTGCATCGCGCGGCGCTTGGGTGCCCCGGTAATCGAGCCTCCGGGAAAGCACGCCTGCAGGGCATCGAGCGCATCGCGTCCTGCCGCGAGCCGCCCGGTGATCGTGGAAACCAGGTGGTGGACCGTGGCGAAGCTCTCCAGCTCGCACAGCTCGCGAACGTGCACGCTGCCGGTTTCGCAGACCCTGCCGAGGTCGTTTCGCAGCAGGTCGACGATCATCACGTTCTCCGCGCGGTCCTTGGCGCTCGCCAGCAGCTCGTTGGCGGCGGCGGCATCTTCCACCGGGTCGGCACGGCGCCGCCGCGTGCCCTTGATGGGCCGGGTGAGGGCCTCGCGCCCGTCGACTTCGAGAAGCCGTTCGGGCGAGCTCGACAGGACCGCGCCGAACGGGTATTCGAGATAGGCGCCCATGGGTGCGGGATTGGTGTCGTGCAGGTGGCGGTAGAACGCCCACGGGTCGCCCGAGCACGCCGCGCGAAACTCGCGGGTGAGGTTGGTCTGGTAGCAATCGCCGGCCTCGATGTAGTCGAGCACGCGGCGAGCGCGCGGCAGGTACTCGTCACGCTCGAGGGACGACGCGATCGGGCCATGAACGCAGAACGGCCGTGCCGCGGGCTCGCGTGCGCCCAGCAGGCGCTCGCGCAGCCGCAGGACGTCCGCCTCGCCGACGGATGCCAGCGACGTGATGGCTGCACGGCGCTCGGCGTGGTCGACCACGATCGTCCAGCCATACAAACCGATCGCGACTTCCGGCATGAATGGGACGGTCGCTGACGCAGGCGGGGGCAGGCCCGCCATCGGGCGTCCCACTTCGTAGGCGAAATAGCCGATCGCCGCGCCGCTCACCGGCCACCCCTGCGCGTCGACGGAGGGTGACTCCCCTGCGAGCAGCCGGCGCGCAGCATTGAACGGCTGTGGATCGGCCACCAGGATCGCGCGCGGCCCCGCGGCCAGGATGTCGTAGCGTCCGCCGGAGCGCGCCGGATCGCCGCTGTCGAGGAAGACACCCCACCCCATCGGCCGGATCGCCTCGAACCAGGCGTAGCGCTCGGCGCAACGCGTGGCGGCGTCGTAGGGGAGCGGGAGAGGGCTTGCCATAGGTTCGTATTCTAGTATTCTCGGCGCTCCACCCCGGAAGGAGTTGCTCCAATGCCGAAGAAAATCCTGCTCGCCGCCGCACTTGCCGCGGCGTACTCCGCCGCCGCGATCGCCGGCCCCTTCGACGGATTCAAGGGAAAGATCAAGGACGGCCTCTACGAATACAAGATGCAGATGGACATGGGACCGATGCCGGGCATGCCGCCCGGCATGGGCAAGCAGTCCCACACCTTCCAGAACTGCGTCTCGCAGAAGGACATCGAGGACGGCGGCTTCGGCAAGAGCAAGGACCGCAAACAGCCCGAGAACTGCGAGATCAAGAACATGAACATGTCGGGCAATACCGCTACCTACACGATGGAGTGCAAGGGCGACCCCGCGATGAAGGCCGACAACAAGATCACCTTCACCAGCGACGGCTTCAACATGGACATGAAGATGGCCATGAACCAGGGCGGCCAGGTCATGAACATGACCCAGAAGATGGAAGGCCGCTACATCGGGCCCTGCAAGAAGTAGCTAGCGCAAGGCAGCCCTGATCTGCTCCAATGCCGCCGGATCCTCGATCGTGGTGAGGTCCCCGGGGTCGCGCCCCTCGCAGATCGCCTGGATCGAGCGGCGCAGGAGCTTGCCCGAGCGCGTTTTCGGCAGCACGGTCACGAAGCGCACCTTAGCCGGGCGCGCGATGGCGCCGATCTCGCGGTCGACGGTGGCCATGATCTCGCGTTCCAGGGCCGCCGCACCCTCCGGGGTGGCGGTGGTCGATGCGTCTTTCATCACGGCAAAGGCAAAGGGCACCTGGCCCTTGAGCGCGTCGGCCACGCCCACGACCGCAACCTCGGCCACGCCCGCGTGGGCCTGCACGGCTTCCTCGATCTCGCGGGTTCCGAGCCGGTGCCCGGCCACGTTGATCACGTCATCGGTGCGCCCGAGAACGAAGTAGTAGCCGTCCGCGTCCCGCGTGGCCCAATCGAAGGTGTTGTAGACCAGCTCGTCGGCGAACGATTTGAAGTACGTCTCCACGAAGCGCGGGTCGTCACCCCAGATCGTCGTCATCGCACCCGGGGGCAGCGGCGGCACGATCGTGAGCACGCCCTTCTCGTTCGACCGCGAGATCGGCGCCATCGCGCGCCCGGCTAAGGTGCGCTTCGTGACCGTGCTGC
>JANMYH010000310.1:0-5878 GCA_031381925.1 Burkholderiales bacterium
ATCCGGCAAGCTCGGCTTCGCCGGGCTCGACGTGTTCGTCGACGAGCCGCGCGTGCCTGAGGCCTTCCTCTCCATGGAGAACGTGGTGCTGCAGCCCCACGTCGCGTCCGCCACGCACCAGACCCGCAAGGCGATGGGGCAGCTGGTGATCGACAACCTCGCGGCGCACTTCGCCGGGAAGCCGCTGGTCACGCCGATCTAGCAAGCCTTTGTGGGTGTGATCTCACTCCTTCACCGGCCGGAGGTCGAAGGAGACCAGCTCGACGTTGCGCGTGCCGAGGTACGGGTTCCATGCGATCGATTTCACGATGGCCCGCGCCGCCGGCGCGTACCAATAGGTCACGGTGAAATCGCTGTCGATCTGGCTGCCGATCCCCGAAACGCCGCGATTGTGCCCCTTCGCCTCGAGCTTGTACGCGTCGAACTCGCCGGCATACACCTTCACCTTCTCGTAGGCCGCCACCACCACCTCGCCGTCCTGGCGCCCGCGTGAGCCCTTCTCCTTGAAGATCCAGTTTCCGCCATAGGTCCATCGATCGCCGACTTCGAGCGGAAACCGCAGGAATTGCAGGTTCGCGGCCGAGTCCCGCGGCGACTCGACCGGGTTCAGGTCCGCGGTGAGCACCAACGGCTCGCCGTTCTCCGTGCCCTCGAGGCCGGCGGCGCTGACCGCGGTGATCACCCAGGCACGATTCGGCTCTGGGGAGCGAGTGCCGAAGTACTGCACGAACTGCCATCGATCGCCGAGCCTGACGTCAGGGCGATCGGCCTTCTGGGCGAGCGCGGGTGGCGCGAGCAAGGCGACGGCGAAGGCGATCGCCGGAAAGCCGCGCCCGTTCCCGCGACTATGCGGCCTTGCATCCATCGGGCTTGTAGACCCGCTCGGTCGATGCGGGATGCCGGCCGAGCTTCTCGGCCGGCCTGCGGGGTCGCGCAACCAGCTCTCCCGCGCAGTTCGGGCAACGCCCTCCCAGCACACCGGCGGCACACGCCCGGCAGAACGTGCATTCGAATGAGCAGATGAGCGCCTCGGCGGAGTCTGGCGGCAGGTCGCGATCGCAGCATTCGCAACCGGGGCGGAGCTGAGCATTCGTTTCCCCTCAGTAGAGCTCGGCCAGCAAGCGCTCGAGCGCCGATCGTCGCTCCGGCGGCGTGGGAGCGAGCATGCCCTGCTGCTGCAGGATTGCGAGCAGCTTGCGCGGAGCCACCTGCTGGTAGCCCACGATCTCGACATGGCCGGCCTGGACCTCGACGTTCGTTAGGCGCGGGTAGCCGTCGATCACCGGCTGGTACTGTTCGGCGACGCTGAAGATGTGATCGCTCTCGAGGCACAACCCGCCTGCCGTGCGCTGGCGGCAGGTGTCGCGCTCGTCGGTGACCACCTTGAGATAGCGCTGAACCGAGGGCAGCAGCGGCCCCGGACGCTGGATGAAGTCCGACGGCGCGGTGATCTCGAACCAATTGTCGCCGCTGATGATCCAGCACAGGCCCGGAAGCGTGCCGAGGCTCAGCCAGTGCAGGGGCCTCGAGCCGCAGGTATTCGCGGCCTTGATGCCGGCGAGCGGCGCCGACACCGTGACCAGCTGGAGGTTGGCGTCGCCGCGCCGCCACTGAGCGCGGCGCTCGGCCTCCATCGCCTTGCGGGCCACGAGGCCCCCCATGCTGTGCCCGATGACCATGACGCTTCGATCGCGGACATGGCCGGCGAGCTCGTCGACCGCGGCGATCAGCTGCCCGGAGGAAACGACGAGGCTGTCGCGGCCGTCATAGTTGAAGCACACCGCCTGTTGTCCATGGAACGCGTAGAGCTGCGCGAGCGACCGGAAATTCCCCGCCGATCCGTTGCAACCGTGCACGAGCACGGCGATCGGCTGGCTCGAACTGAACCGCAGCGTGCGATCCTGCGAGTCGGTGCAGGGACCGAGGCGGGGGATCTCCACGACGACATCGGGCACCGGCAGGCGGCCGCGCTCGATCGGTTGGGGATCGGGCACGTACGCGGGCGAGTAGACCACGCACCCTGACAGCAGCGCCGTGGCGAGAAAGGCCACGACGCGATCGATGGCAGCACTCCCCCGAGAGCGCGTCGTCTTCACTCGGGCCCGTGGAGCAGGAAGTAGGCCATGAGCGCACCGATCGCCAGGGCGACGATCCATGCGCTGCCGCCCGCCGTCCGCGGGACCTCCCCCGGGGAAAGGCCGGGCCTGCGCGCCGCGTAGGCCGTGTGGGGTGCATGGCCCTTGTGCATCCCGACCTGACCCGTTCCCATCTTCAGGCCCTGCTGGAACTCGCGCATCAGCTTGATCGCTTCGATCTTGTTCCCGCGCCGCAACGCCTCGACGACGTTGGCAGGAAGGTCTGGGTTGGGTTTCGTCATGCTGGCTCCTTCCGCCGCTTCCTTTCCGAATGGACCCTCCGAGTCTACGTCTTCGCGCGCTACACCGGTCCTGTCTTCACGAACTCGACGCTGGCAATCCAGTTGCGCTTGCGCCTGTCGAGGCGCGACTGCGTTCCCTCGCCATCGAAGCTCGCGGACCGGCGGCGAATGAGGGAGGGATCCACGCCCTCGAACGCATTGACGCTCACCACCGCGTAGAGATGGCCCTCGATCAGGCTGGTGACGACCGGCACGATGCCGCAACGGGCGCAGGTGTGGAACTCCGCGGTCTTCGTGCCGAAAGCGTACTTCGAAACGAGCGCTGGATCCGCGACCACAACCTTCAACACGCCCGCCGGATTGGAAGTCCACACGCCACCGTGCTTCACGCAGAACGAGCAGGTACACGCCCGCGTGGCGATCTCCGCGGGATCGGGCTCCCAGGTGAGATCGAAGGAGATGTTGCCGCAATGGCACTTGCCGTGGATCACCATGCGGCTTTAGGCAACCTACTCGGCCTTTTCCCTGCGGGCAGGATGCCTGGTCATATGCGCGGTTACCCGATACACCGCCTCGTCGAGGAAAATCGTGAGCCGCTTCTTCGCGGGATCGGTCGTGAGGAGCGTGCCCGATTCCCGGGTGCGGGGATCGTCCATCGCCGACTCCGCCCTTCTCAGGGAAGGCTCGCGATCGATGCGGATCTCCTGGGCCCTGGAAATTTCCTCCATGACCTGGCGGTAATGCCCGGGCCGCTCGCGCTCCAGGTCCTCCATGGCCCCGGGCTTGTCGAGGTCGATGGTCGCGGCGGCTGCGTCGATCGCGAACGTCGCAGAGAGGACCAGCGTGGCAGCCAGGAATCTCGACATGCCTCTTCCTCCTCCTGAAAAAAGGTGGTGGTTGTTGTTGAACGCGATGTTAGCCGCGCCACGCCGCGCGGACAAGAAATTTCCGGCCCAGCGCGGCCCTCAGGCGTGCAGATAAGGCCGCACCCACCCCAGCCCCTCGCTCGTGCCCTTCCGGGGACGATATTCGCAGCCGATCCACCCGTCGTATCCGAGCTCGTCGATCAGCGCGAAGAGGAACGGGTGGTTGATCTCGCCCGCGTCGGGCTCGTGGCGTTCGGGCACGCCGGCAACCTGCATGTGCCCGACGCCCGGCATGTACTGCCGGATCTTCATCGCGAGGTCGCCTTCCACGATCTGGCAGTGGTAGAGGTCCATCTGCACCTTGAGGTTCGCGGCGCCGACCTCCTTGCAGACTGCGTGGGCCTCGTCCTGCCGGTTGAGGAAAAATCCCGGGATGTCGCGGGTATTGATGGGCTCGATCACCACCGTGATGCCCAGGCCCTTCGCCTCGGCGGCCGCGTGGGCGAGGTTGCGCACGTAGGCCTCGCGATGGCGCGCGCGATCCTCGCCGGGCACGATCAGGCCGGCCATCACGTGCAGCCGCTGGTTGCCGAGGACGCGTGCGTACTCGAGCGCCTTCGCGATCGAGCGCTTGAATTCGTCCTCGCGTCCGGGCCGCGACGCCATGCCGCGCTCGCCCTTCGTCCAGTCGCCGGGCGGCGCGTTGAAGAGCGCCGGGGTGAGGCCGTGCCCATCGAGGCGCGCGCGGATGTCGTCAGCGGGATGCTCATAGGGGAAAAGGAACTCGACGCCCTGGAAGCCGTCGCGCGCGGCGGCGCCGAAGCGATCGAGGAACGCGTGTTCGTTGTACATCATGGTGAGGTTGGCGGCGAAGCGCGGCATGGTCGATCCCTACCAGCGCGCGCCGAACATTTTTCTGAGCTCCTCGATTTCCGGCTCCTCGAGGGCGCGGGTGGTGCGCCCCGCGAAGAGCCAGAGCTTCGCCGTCTCCTCGAGCTCCTCCAGCGTCGCCATCGCCGCCGCGGGCGACTCGTGCCAGACGTTCGGGCCGAGCCGGTCGAGCATCACCGCGCGAATCGGCGCCCCACGGGCGGCGAAACGCGCGATCGCGGCCGCCACCTGGTCCGCCACCCGGGGATCGCCCGGGGCATGGAACGGAATCAGGGGAACGTGGCCCACCTTCATCACGTAGTAGGGCGTGATCGGCGGCACGATGTCGTCGACCGTCCAGACGCCGGCGAGCGCGAGCGAGACCAGGTGGGTGGAGTGCGTATGGATCACGCAGCGCGCCGTGGGATCGGCCGCGTAGATGCGCCGGTGGAGCGTGAGGGTCTTGCTCGGCCGTCCGCCGCCCACCGGCGCGCCTTCGCGGTCGACCTTCGCGATCTTCCCGGGCTCGAGGAACCCGAGGCACGCGTCGGTGGCGGTAATGAGGAAGCCATCCTCCAGGCGCGCGCTGATGTTGCCCGCGGTCGCGTGGACGTAGCCCCGGTCGAAGAGGCTCTTCCCCACGCGGCAGATTTCCTGGCGCAACTGTTCCTCATCCATGGGCGAAGGCCTTGGTGAAGAAATCGGGCGTCCCGAAATTTCCCGACTTGAGCGCGAGGTGGATCGTTCCGCCCGCCGCCGGCGAGTGCGCGGCGCACCACGGCACGCCGGGATCGATCTGCGGGCCGATGCGCATCTTCTCCACGCCGAGCGCCTGGACCACGGCGCCCGAGGTCTCGCCGCCGGCGACCACGAGGCGGCGCACGCCGCCCTCCACCAACCCCCGCGCAATGCCCGCGAGCGAGCGCTCGACCAGCGCACCCGCCGCCTCGACGCCGAGCTTGGCCTGCACGGCGCGCACCGCGTCCGGATCGGAGCTCGAGTAGACCAGCGCCGGCCCGTGCGGCAGCTGGTCCTGTGCCCAGGCGATCGCCTTGCGCACGGTCTCCCCGCCATCGGCAAGCTGCAGCGGGTCGAGCCCCAGGGCCGCGCCGCCGGAATCGCGGAATGCGCTCACCTGGCCGAGCGTGGCCGTCGAGCAGCTGCCCGAGACGATCGCCGCGGGGCCGGCGGCCGGCGGAAGCCTTGCCGCCTGCGGCGAGGCGCCGATTCCCCAGTTTCGCGGCAGCCCGATCGCCACCCCGGAGCCCGCGGTGACGAGCGCCATTTCCCGGAGCGCGGGCCCGAGACGGTGCAGGTCTTCGTCGGAAACGGCATCGACGATCGCGATCGAGATGCCCTGGGACTCGAGCTCGGCGATGCGACTGCGAATCGCCGCTTCCCCGCGCGCGACGACCGCGTAGTCGATGAGGCCGACCTTGCGCTGGGTCTGCGCCTGGAGCACGCGCACCAGGTTCGCGTCGGTCATCGGGGTCAGCGGGTGGTTCTTCATGCTGGATTCGTTCAGCGGCACGTCGCCCGCGTACAGGTACCCCTTGAAAATGGTGCGCTTGTTCTCGGGAAAAGCGGGGCACGCGATGGTGAAGCCGGTCGCGAGTGCGTCCATCAACGCATCGGTCACCGGGCCGATGTTGCCGCGCGGGGTCGAGTCGAACGTCGAGCAGTACTTGAAGTAGATCTGGCGCGCGCCTTCGTGCCGCAGCCACTCGAGGGCCTCGAGCGATTGCTGCACCGCCTCGGCCGCGGG